>CALJMC010000050.1 GCA_937982385.1 uncultured Rickettsiales bacterium
GACAACACAGAAGGACTGCTCTTCACGCAAACTTTCTCCATCGATGATAAATACATGATTACGGTGAAACAAAATGTGGTGAACAACTCAGGTGCTAGCGTATCCTTGGCCCCTTATGGACTCATCAACCGTGCCTACACCTCGGACAAAACTGCCTATCTTATTTTGCACGAAGGCCTGCTCGGTGTGAATAATCAAGAAATTCATGAATTCACCTATGATGATCTTATCGATGACGGAAAAATGTCATTCGAAACCCAAACCGGTTGGGTTGGTGCGACAGATAAATATTGGCTAACAGCACTTGCTCCAGCATTAGAGGGCGGCTTCAAAAGCAATTATCAATATTACAATTCAAACGGGATCAATCGTTTCCAAAGTGATTATCTCGGAAAGCCACAAGCACTGGCAGCCGGCGGCACCCATGCGACCACTACGCAATTCTTTGCAGGTGCAAAGCAACTAGCTGTGCTCGAAGATTATGCAGAGCAATATAACATCACCCTCTTTGACCGCTCAGTCGATTTTGGCATCCTTTATTTCCTCACCAAGCCAATTTTCAAAGCGCTTCACTTCTTCTATGAACTGCTCGGCAATTTCGGACTCGCCATTTTGGCGCTGACAGTTTGCGTAAAGCTTGTCATGTTCCCCCTTGCCAACAAGTCCTACAAGTCGATGGGTCAGATGAAAAAATTGATGCCAGAGATGGAAGCCATCAAAGAACGTTACAAAGATGATCGCCTTCAAATGAATCAAGAGATGATGGCAATGTATAAGAAAAAGAAAATCAACCCTGCATCTGGTTGTTTGCCAATGATTGTGCAAATGCCGATTTTCTTCGCACTCTATAAGGTGTTATTCGTCACCATTGAAATGCGTCATGCACCCTTCTATGGCTGGATTAAAGATTTGTCCGTGCCTGACCCTGCCAACATCTTTGAGTTCTTCGGACTCATCGAATGGCTCCCTGCGGATAGCTTCTTCCATATTGGTGCGCTGCCGTTGCTGATGTCCATCACGATGGTGTTACAACAAAAAATGAACCCAACTCCTAGCGACCCTGCACAAGCCACTATGATGAAATTCCTACCTTGGGTATTCCTCGTCCTCTTCGCAGGCTTCCCAGCGGGCTTGGTGCTCTATTGGGTATGGAACAACATTCTCTCCATCCTTCAGCAATATGTCATCACCCGAAAAATCAACGCTGAAGATACGCAATAAGGCAATATATTATGTCACTCTCATCCAAACTATTTAAAGGGGAATGCACCTTCGTTGCAGGTGTCGTGAAGCAATCTGCGCTTCCACCCATTACCAACCTCAATGAAATTGCGTTTGCAGGGCGTTCGAATGTCGGCAAATCGAGCTTGCTCAATGCCCTCACCGCACGCAAAGCACTGGCTCGCACCTCACAAACTCCGGGGCGTACACGTCAACTCAATTTCTTCAACTTAGGTGACAAACTGGCACTTGTTGATTTGCCAGGTTATGGCTATGCCAAAGCCTCCAAAGGTGACATCAATCAATGGACAAAACTCACCCGCCAATATCTCTGCGGACGCACCACACTCCGCCGTGTGTGTCTGCTAATCGACGGACGTCGCGGCATTGGTGAAGGCGATGAAGACTATATGAAAATGCTCGATGACGCAGCCGTGTCCTATCAAATTATCATCACCAAAGCCGACAAAGTGAAAAAAGAAGAGATGGACAAGCTGTTGGAAAACACGCAAACTATCATCGCAAAACACGCCGCCGCCATGCCGTCTGTCATTGTGACCAGTTCGGAAAAAGGCATTGGGCTCGATACATTACGCTATGCGCTAACCGAGCTCGTTTAGAGGAATAAAAACATGAAAATGAAACCGCTCAAAACACCTGAAGCATTGCTGAAAACTGCTGCGACCATCTCGGAGGCATTGCCCTATCTGCGCGAGTTCGCGGGTGCGACCTTTGTCATCAAATATGGCGGGCATGCGATGGGCAGCGAAGAACTCTCCAAAAAATTCGCGAGCGATATTGTGCTGCTCAAACATGTCGGTATCAACCCTGTGGTGGTGCATGGCGGCGGCCCACAAATTGGCGCAATGTTAGAACGTCTCAAAATTCAGAGCGAGTTCATTGATGGACTCCGCGTCACCGATAAAGCCACTGTTGAGATTGTCGAAATGGTACTCTCAGGCTCTATCAACAAACATATTGTCTCCTCCATCAATGCAGCGGGCGGAACGGCTGTCGGCTTGTCTGGAAAAGACGGAAACATGATTGAAGCGCGCAAGCTCAAACGCACCAAGCGCGACAAAGATTCCAATATCGAAAGCGTGCTAGACCTCGGATTCGTCGGCGAACCAGCCAACATCAACCCTGAAATTCTCGATGAAATGGCGATGTCAAACATCATCCCCGTCATCGCACCCATCGGCATCGGCGCAGACGGCGAGACCTATAACATCAATGCAGACACCGCCGCTGGCGCTATCGCAGGCGCACTCGGTGCCGAAAAACTGATTTTACTCACCGATGTTGCCGGCATCCTCAGCGCAGAAAAACAGCTCATCAGCAACCTCTCCATCGCCGAAGCTCAGGATCTCATTGTAGATGAAGTTATCAGCGGCGGCATGATTCCAAAAGTAGAAACCTGCATCTACGCCCTAGAGCATGACACAGGCAGCGTCCACATTCTAGACGGCCGCGTCCCCCACGCCCTACTCGTCGAAACCTTCACCTCCGGCGGTGCGGGTACGATGATGGTTAAGGAATAAATTTTATGCTTCCAACAGCCAAAGAGTATTGGAAAAATAAACCTCAAAAATGGAAAAATGGCGTAATCTACTGGCTTGCCATTAATATTATCCTTCCCGTTACTGTAAGCAATGCATTGAAATATATCGATGAAAGCTATCTACAAAACCACTACACTTTATGGGGAACGGTATTAACAATGCTAATTCTCAATACTGCTGGGATTATCATATTCCATAAACTACGGTGGTATTTTCGGGTGATGATTATGCTAAATACCATCGCACCCTTTATGGCAAGTATTAGCTTCATAACCGCATTACCTTACCTACCCTTATGGATCAAAACATATTGGTGGCTCTTGGTAAATTAATCTTTAGGACCATATTCCAACACGTATATTTAATCCGACATACGGTGTCAGGCTTCTGCACCGAATGGAAAGAGCAGTAAGCACATTTCCCGTGATAGGAACAACAGAAGTGCCAGGACCAACCTCATAAATATCATAATCTCCACCTGTGATTTCCACTTCAAAAGGGGACTGAGCATCTCCAAAAATGTCAAATTTGACTTTCACGTGTACTGTTCGGTTTTCTTGTCCACCAACGCGCCCATAAATCTCCACAGGTGGCCCCCAAATAAATGGGGGAGCAAAAGCATCAAATAATCGTCTATTTTTACATTCAAATTGACCGCGCTTTCTCAATTCTCTCTGAAGCGAATTACGTACTGCTTCACCTAAAGTATCTCCATAGTATTCCATATTTAACTCTTCGCTATTTTAAAACAATAAAATAGGTAAGAGCTTATATAACAGGAAGTATCTAAATCTAATGAATCTCGCCCCAATGCTCACCAATCCCAAAATCCACAACAAGCGGAATGCTCAGATGCGCGGCACCTTCCATCGCCTTAATAATTAACGGCGGCAACCACTCGGCTTCATCTTCTGCTATCTCAAAAATGAGTTCATCATGCACTTGTAGGAGCATGCGAGATTTCGAGTTTTTAGACGCTAGCACATCGGCTACTGCAATCATGGCGCGTTTGATGATGTCGGCGGCAGCCCCTTGAAGTGGGGCGTTGATGGCAGCGCGTTCTGCCATTTGACGCATCATACCATTTTTCGCTTCAATGTTTGGCAAGTGGCATCTGCGACCCCAAAGCGTTGTGACATAACCCAAACTATGCGCTTGCTCTTTGGCTTGCTCCATATAGGCTTTTATGCCCGGATATTGCTCAAAATACACCTCGATATATTCCGCTGCACGTTTGCGCTCAATACCCAAACGGGCCGACAGCCCATGCGCCGAAATACCATAAATAATACCGAAATTAATCGTCTTCGCTTGGCGGCGCAACTCAGGCGTAACCTCCGCCATCGACAGCCCAAACATTTGCGCGGCCGTGGTGGAATGAATGTCGCGCCCCTCACGGAAAGCAGTTTTGAGCGGCTCAATATCCGCCACATGCGCCAGCAAACGCAACTCAATTTGAGAATAATCGGCAGACATCAGCTTAAAGCCCTTCTCCGCTACAAATGCCTCACGGATTTTCTGACCTTCACCCGTACGCACGGGAATATTCTGCAAATTCGGATCAGACGAACTCAAGCGCCCTGTGGACGTTGACGCCAACGAATAACTCGTATGCACACGCCCCGTATTCGGATTTATTTGCTTTTGCAACGCATCACTATAGGTCGATTTTAGCTTGGTCATCTGACGCCACGCCACCACCTGCTCAGCAATCACATGCCCTGCCAGCGCCAGCTCTTCAAGTATCTCAGCGCCCGTGGTATAAGCACCCGTTTTTTTCGATTGCTTGCCGCCCTCAATACCCATTTTCTCGAACAAAATCTCACCAAGCTGTTTAGGCGAACCAATATTAAATTCCTCACCCGCTGCCAAATGAATCTCTTTTTCGAGTCGCGCCATTTCTTCTTCAAAATGCTTCGACAACGCAATCAACTGCGCTTCATCCACCTTGATACCATTGTGCTCCATCGTCGTAACCACGGGCACAAGCGGACGCTCCATCCGTTCATAGACCGACACCAATCCCTTGCCCGCCAAACGTGGTTTCATGGTTTGCCACAAGCGCAATGTGAGGTCAGCATCTTCCGCCGCATAAACACGAGCCTTATCAAGCGGTACAAAATCAAACGTAATCGCTGATTTTCCTGTGCCCGCCACGTCTTTGAAACTCACAGGCGACACGCCCAGTTCTTGCTCGGACAAGGCATCCATATTATGACGATGCGCGCCCGCACCTTGCGTGTAGGAAATCAGCATCGTGTCATCAATCGGTGCAATGTTAATGTTGCGCTGTTTCAGAATCATCATATCATATTTGATGTTCTGACCAATTTTTAGCACGGCTGGGTCTGTGAACAACGGCTCTAACAATTTCAACGCATCTGCCTCAGCAATCTGCCCCGCAATGTGAACCGCCTTCTGCTCGGTGCCTGCATCTTCATCACCACCGCCAAATAAATCCGCTTGTGTCGCGGCTTTCACCTCAATCAATTCTTTATGATTCAGCGGCACATAGCACGCCTCGCCCGCATCAACGGATAGCGAGAACCCTACGAACTCCGCTTGCATCGCGTCGAGAGAATTGGTCTCAGTATCAAACGCGACATAGCCACGTTTTCGCGCACGCTCAATCCACTGCTCAAGCGTTTTAACATCTTGCACAAGTGAATAATTCACCTCAACCAGCACAGGTTTTTCAGCGCCGTCTATATTATCAGACTGCGCAGCAACCCCATCCGTCGTACGCGCCATGAAATCAATTTTAGACCCCACCTTTTGCGCCATACGTTGATGAAGGCTTTTGAAATTCTGCTCCTGCAAAAACGAAAGCAACACCTCAATGTCAGGATCACGGCAGACCAATTCTGAAATGGGCGGCAAATTCTCGCAATCGCGCTTGAGTGTCACCAACTCGCGAGAGAGCCGCGCCTGCTCAGCAAACTCAATCAGATTCTCTTTGCGCTTGGATTTCTTCATGCCATTAGCCGCAGCCAACACACCCTCAAGGTCATTATATTCATTGATGAGCTGCGCCGCACCCTTCGCGCCAATGCCGGGCACACCGGGGACATTATCCGAGCTATCACCAATCAGCGCCTGCGCCTCAATCACCTGCTCAGGCGTCACGCCGAACTTCTCAAACACCTCATCAGGCCCGATATTCTTGCGCTTCATCGCGTCATACATGTTGATATTCTCGTCAATCAACTGCATTAAATCTTTATCGGACGACACAATCACCGTTTCCATATTTTGCGCGGTGGCTTGGGTGGCATAGGTCGCGATAATGTCATCCGCCTCAAAGTTTTTCAGCTCAAGCGCGGGCAGCCCAAGCGCCTCAGTCGCCTCACGAACAATCGCAAATTGCGGCACCAAATCATCAGGTGCAGGCGGACGATGCGCCTTATATTCAGGATAAATATCATTACGAAACGTCTTGCGCGCCGCATCAAAAATAACCGCAACATGGCTTGATGGCATATCCTCCAACAAGCGAATCAGCATGTTTGTCACACCATAAACCGCACCCACATTGGTGCCATCCCCCCTCGTGAGTGGAGGCAGTGAATGATAAGCACGAAATATAAATCCCGAGCCGTCAATGAGTATGAGTTTTTCTGTGTTGGACATGGGTGAGGTTATAAAAGAACCCGCACCCTATGTATAGTAGCATTTTGATGCATATCGTCATGAAACCGTAACATAACCCTGCTAAGCTACTAGTTATCAACAAAAATAAGAAGAAAAACATGACGGATAACCTCTCTGAGACATCACAAGAAGCATGGCAACGCCTCGGCTTCACGGAGACGAATATCTCATCCATTGGGGGAGATGGAAAAAGGAATCCTGCTCAACGGATAGCGGACATTAAAACCGCCATCGACACGCATGAAGAGACTCTTGCTTCACTGATGGACCAAACAGGGCTGAAACCATCCAATATTTCTTCCATGTTGAGTAACTCGAAGGCACGTGGTGCAGAGGCGATTGAAGCATTATGTGAAGATGATGTTGTTCCTAAAGTGGCGGCACTCACTACGGGGCGTGAATTAGATGATGATACAAATAAAGAACCGCCTTTTATTCCCTACCAACCCACCACTATCTCTAGCATCTTGGGCAGCTCTAGTGCTGAGATTGAACAGGCGGTTTCCGCACTGTATAAGGCACGCCCTGCGTTGCAGCACTTCATGGATGAAACAGCCATGGAGCTTAAAAATGTTAGCAGTATGTTTCAGGGTGCAGGCACTGCCATAAAAAAGGGTGCAGAAAAACTCACGACAGCAGATGGTGAGAAAACTCCCACAGACAAAAAGCGCGAACTGCTTGCGATGAGAGTGACCGTGCGCGGTGAAGAAAAGCCGCTCTTCACCCCAAACAATATTTCTTCCATGCTCCACAAGGCAGGTACCAACACAGCAGAGGGCATTGATGCGCTTTATGCCGCAAAAGGCACATTCAAAGAGTTGATAGAAAGTGGCAGATGGGAGATGAAAAATCTCTCCTCTATGCTCAATGATTCGGGTCAGAATATTGGCAAAGCGATTACTGACCTAAATCAGAATATTCCGACATTGCAAAACATTATGGATGAGACTGATTTCACCGCAGAAAATCTCTCCTCTATGCTCAGCGGTGCCGGTCAGCATATTGGCAAGGCGATTACTGACCTAAGCCAGAATATTCCGACATTGCAAGACATCATGAATGACACTGATTTCACCGCAGAGAATCTCTCCTCCATGCTCAGCGGTGCCGGTCAGCATATTGGCAAAGCGATTACTGACCTAAGCCAGAATATTCCGACGCTGCAAGGCATCATGGATGAGACTGATTTCACCGCAGAGAATCTCTCCTCTATGCTCAGTAGTGCGGGTCAGCATATTGGCAAAGCTATAACGGAAGGCTTGCGAGATATAAGAGAGTTGGACCAAAAGGTAAAGACTGGACAAAATCAGCTGCTAGAAGAGCAACGCTACACCCATAGCAACATCTCCAGCGCTATCCATGGCTCAGCAAAAGTAGGGGATGGCATTGCGATGATGCTTGAAAAATGGGATAAGCTGGTTGCTTTGGTAAAAAAGGGAGGATATGACGCACAGAATATCACACAGAAACTTAGCAAAAAAACTTTCAGCAAGCGTGCTGCACTGATTGATGGGCTGCCCGCTAACATTGACAAAGACACCGACATCCCTGCTGGCGCGGGCGCTGCCATTGCATCCACAAGCCAAGCTGCATCCCAACAAACCGAACCGGAGAAATAACATGAGTTTTTCTGCACGTATCGCCAAAGAATCCGCACTTGTCTATGACCTCCGCGTCACGCTTGATAATGAGCCGCGCTATTTCATTGTGCAAGTCACGCCCGCCACACGCAAGGCGTTCCTCGCTGCCATTGAGGCTGATGCTGGCTTCACCATTGAAGACTATGGCACCATCCTCCATCGCGGCTGGGATGAGCCGTCCGACGCGCTCAAACAAGAGCTACATGATAAATTCGGCATGCCACTGGACTAATAACTAACCTATTGGACATCGCCGTGCATATCGGTTATCAGTTATGTTATGTAAACGTGAATAAGGGCGAACATCATGACAACACTTACAGGACCAGAGGCAACACCAGCATCAGGCGGAAAAGCCAAACAACTCATCGTATTTTTGCATGGGGTTGGTGCAGATGGCAATGATTTGTTCGGGCTGAAAGACCCATTCCAAGAAGCCTTTCCTGATGCGCATATTGCATCGCCCAATGCACCGTATGACTGCGACATGGCCCCGCATGGCTATCAATGGTTTTCACTACAAGACCGTTCATCTGATGCATTGCTCACAGGGGTAAAATCAGTCGAAGGCGTATTAAACCAATTTCTCGATAACAAACTTGCAGCGCTCGGCTTAGGCTTTGATAAACTCGCTGTTATCGGATTTTCGCAAGGCACGATGACCGCACTGCATACTATGCTGCGTCGTGGCGCACCTTGTGCCGGGGTTGTTGGCTATTCAGGCGCAATCGTATCAAGTCGCTCAATGAACGGTGAAATCAAAGCACGCCCACCCGTATGCCTTATTCATGGCGATGCAGATATGGTGGTTCCTTATGCCGCCATGGCAGATGCGGAAGCGACGTTCGCCATCAATGATGTCCCCCATGAAACCCATACCCGTCAAGGGCTTGGCCACGGCATAGACCCTGAAGGTGTAAACATAGGCATAGAATTCCTGAAGAGGAAGCTAGGCTAAAGAACACGAAAATATGTTAAATACGCCTCACAATACCAACTAAATTACTGTTGATTAACACTAATTTAAGAACTTCGTTGCTATAATGAAGAATGATATGGCACACTCCCCATACTATAAATTATGTATTAGTGGTTGTATTATACGATTACTTCCGCTAACAAGAATTATATAATATTCAACATGAAATGGTAAGCTAATGTCAAGTGATTTCAAAAAGTTAGTTGAACGATGCGCACGAAGAGATGAAAATCATACAATTTTTAACGCATCAAAAGATCACGCCTATATCTTATTTGATAACTTACTCAAAAAATCTTTGGAAACCGACCGAGTTGTCAAAATTTTCTCTGGATGCTTCCAGAGTGATTTCTATGAAAAGCTTATCGATATAACACAAGAAGCATTGAACGCTGGAATCACTGTATCAATTATCGCGCAATATGACGACTCCCTTCATGACAATAAATTCTACACTCTCGTAAAAAACCACAAGAACGGTAATGCTAGAGTGCTACAAGATAAAAACACCCACATACCTCACTTCATTCTTGTTGGTAAAGTAAGCTATCGTATCGAGACTGATGACGCTTTGAAGAGCGCCAGAGCGAACTTTAATGATGCTAATACTGGTGAGGTTTTGGCATCCACATTCAATACATTACAGCAGAATGCTGCGTAAGGCGGAAACCTGTGGAAATAAACATCCTGCCGTCATTTTTAAATGACTTAGTAGTGGTTTCTACTATAGCGATTATAATCGGCCAAAATCTTCGTAATGATTTGAAGGAAACGGTGTCATTTTCAAAAAAGTCCACCCAAGATCACATTGCAACAATCAATGACAGGCATGATCGAGATATCACTCAGGGTTTCTCTGAAACGACTGCACAACAATATGACCTCATTCGAAACTACCAAACATCGACACTATGTGGGTTTGATATATTCTTTTACGTCATGATATTCTGCTCTTTATTTATCAATACTGGAAGAGTCTTTTTTGATAACACTATCTTGCTCACAATTTTTCAATTCCTAGAATCTGTTTTGCAAATATCATTATTGGTAGGCTTTGGAACTTTCGGATTGGTCTTGTGGAGAATTAAGAAAAATCATGCAGATTTTATCACCAAATGTCATAATTTTTGTACCGCAATAACTCTAGCGGCGGATATTAACGAGCAAAACAACACCTGATATTTTTTGTTATTCCATGACCTTGCAACATACTCACCTTGATCAGCACCCGCCCCTGATGGCGTAAAAATTGGCATAGACCTTCTAAAAAGCCTCGGTTAGTCTTTTATTTACTATTATCTGATACACTTATCTTAATAATAAAAAGATGAGGTGTGTGATGCGTAACTATGTAGGGCTATTTTTCTCTTTATGTTTTGCAACATCTGCGGCACACGCGGATGAGGCCATCAGCATCACACCAGAAGATAAATGGAACATCGCGCCCTCACACAGCGACACATATATGCCTGAAAAATTAGACTTCGTTACCGATGACATCGAGTTTGATAACCCTGCACCCTATGTCGGCCTCAGTTTTACAGATAAAAATAATAAGAATAAGCAATGGGAATTCAAAGCCAATATTGGCGTGAAATATAATGGGGACACGGATGTGACCAACCATGATGACGTGAGCTATCAAGCACAGCTTGTGCGTAAAAGCTGGGAACTCGAAAATAACTCCAATGAGCTTGAATTCAACCCTGTGGTGATGATGGGCCTAAAATACCATTTTTAGCCATCCACCCGCTCAAATTGCTAACATTGAAGAGGATGTGAACACACTGCTAGTGCACCCAGTGCTGACGGCCGGGCTTAGCGATCGTTTTTAACGATGGTCACTGCCAATCAATTCATTGAGGCTGCTCATACCCAACCTGTCCATTTCAGCGATGATGCCGTTATTGATCTCACGAACCAGACCAAACCCTTGATAGACCAAAGCAGAATAGAGCTGCACAAGGGACGCCCCCGCTTTTATTTTCGCTATCGCATCCGCCGCAGAGGCGACGCCCCCCGCCCCAATAAGCGGCACATTGCCATCAGTCAATTGATGCATCATACGCAGCGCATCAGTGGAGCGCTGCATAAGCGGCTTCCCACTCAATCCGCCCATTTCGTGCGCATATTGATTGTGCAATGTATCTGGGCGGGCAATAGTCGTATTGCTAATAATCAACCCATCAAACCCGACCTCCAACGCCACCTCAGCAATATCACGCGCTGCTGCTTCATCTATGTCCGGTGCAATTTTCACTAACGTCGGCTTGAAGCCATGCTGCTTCGCCAGCACATCGCGCCGACTATAAATACCCTTCGTCAGATCGAGCATCGCGTGCTTATGCTGCAAATCACGCAAACCCGGTGTGTTAGGTGAAGATATATTCACCGTGATATAATCTGAGAGTGCATAGAGCCTATCGAGCGCTAACAAATAGTCATCCAATGCATGCTCGGTGTCTTTGTTTTTACCAATATTCACCCCAACAATGCCGCGCGACCTGTTCCGCCCGTCAAGATTGCTAGCCGCCTGCTCCATCCCGCCATTATTGAAACCAAGACGATTAATGACCGCCTCATCCTCAGTGAGCCTAAACATACGAGGCTTAGGGTTACCTACTTGAGCTTTAGGCGTGATAGTCCCTACCTCTGCAAAGCCAAAAGGCTGCTTGAGGATAGCGTTGTAACATTCTGCGTTTTTATCGAAGCCTGCAGCCAAGCCAACCGGCGCAGGGAAATCAAGCCCGAACACGGTCATCTTCAAGCGCGCATCTAATGATGCCTGCGGAACGAGACAACCACCTAGTTTTAACGCTTTCAGCGCCATATTATGCGCTGTTTCCGCATCAAAGGCATGGAGTATTGGTTTGGCGAAAGAGTATAAGGTCATGATGCATGTCATAGACCAATCGCGTGCCCAATTCAATAAATGATGATAAAAATGCATCACAGCATTTGATATTAACGAAAATTTACTGTATAGTCCTGCCGCATCACTCAATTAATAAGCGCAAGAGCGCTGGAGAAAAAACAACAGTGAAACGACATTCTAACATTAGCTTTATCGCGGCAGCCCTAGCATGTTCCTATACTATAGTTCCGTCGCAAGCCACAGCAAAAACCTTTACATGCCCGTATCTTGATGATGACACCAAAGTAACCGCTGAGAAAATGGTACAGGGAAATAATGGGTGGTTCTTTCGTCGCGAATCTGATTTACGCGAGAATTTCACCATCATGCCTGAAACGAAGAAGCTCTTTGCTCGCATGAATAAGGCACTCAATGACAACGGCACACATTGGGTATTCATGCCCGTGCCTGTGCGTGGATTATCTGGCTATGCACATATGAATCGCGCTGAGAATTTCCAAAGCAAGTTTAACGAGAAGGTCTCCGGCGCAGCATTTGAAGATATGTTGAAAGATTTGCGCTCAACTGGGATGATTGTTCCGAGCTTACTTGAAGCATCGCAGTCAGTAACAGGCGAGAAGCCTTTCTATTTCGCACGCGATCACCATTGGACAGATTGGGGCTCACGCGCCAGTGCTGAGGCAGTCGCAGCAGCATTAAAAAATAATGCGGTCTATATGGACCAACCAAAGGTACAATTCACCTCAACCAAAAAATATGACGTGCAGCTCAAAGCAGGTATCGCAACTGAATTGCAACGCCTATGTACGGATGACTTGCCCCCTGAACCACTCAAACACTTCACGACTCAGCTCAATGCTGAAGGTGCAGATGCACTGTTTGGTGATGTTGGCGGAGAGCCATCTGTATTGGTAGGGACCAGCTTTAGTGCTGTGCCCCACTTTAACTTCGATGGATTTCTATCGGAAAAGACAGGGCTGAACATTTCAAACCGCTCGGTGTCAGGTGGCGGTATCTATAACGCCCTCATCTCCTACACATCATCAAAACAATTTGAAAAAACCAAGCCCCCATTTCTCTTTTGGGAAACACCAAGCAGCTATGACTTCAACACAGAAACACCCACCGTGATGCGTCAGATAATCCCTGCAGTGCATGGCGTATGTAAAGGTGGCAATGTGATAGCAAACACCAGTGTAAAAATTAAAAATGGTGTCTCAACAACCCTCTTCACGCTACCTGCAAAAAAGAAAGTGTCCCTCACCGATTATTACCTCTTTATTGATGCAGGTGATCGTGCTTTCAACCAATTCACTCTCATCATCGATTATGATGATGAAGATGGAGAATGGTTCACAATTGACCGATCTGATCGTTTTGACAATGAAGGACGTTTCTTCATTGAGCTCAATGATGAGATTGAAAGTAATGTTGTAAAGATTGGTATTGATAATATGCCTAACATCAACGCAACACTGAATGCAAAGATTTGCAAAAAATCATAAACTAGGAGATTATTATGACAAAACTATTTTCAACTATTGCGGCGACCCTCTTAAGCCTTGTTGTTATGGCACCTGCACACGCAAGTGATGCAGCGCTTTATGCACCAGAACCTCCTGAGAATGCCGCATTTGTTCGCGTGATAAATGGAACAGCCAGCCCGCTAGAAACACTCGCACTGGGCGGTATTGCATTCACTAACGTTGAAGCAAACACAATCTCACCATATCAAATCGTACCTGAGGGCAGCTATGCGTCTCCAAAGGATGCAGCGGTATCATGGGATGTTCAACCTCAGAAATATTATGTTCTCACCATGAGCAGTGCAGCAACCACTTTAGTTGAAGAGCCTGGCATTGAGAACCAAGCAAAAAGCCAAGTCTATTTCTACAACCTGACGAGCAAAACAGCCGCGTTGCATGCACCAAAGTTTAAAGCAGACATCGTCGGTGACGTTGAGGCAGGAACACAATCTAGTAAAGCGATTAATGCTCTCACCATTGACATCAGCGCACGCGTTGATGGCGCAGATATCGAAACATTCCAAGCGGTTGAATTGCAGCGTCGTATCGGCACCACTTTTGTCGTCACAGAAAATGCCAACGGCAGCATTTCAGCCTTTTATTCAGACAACCAGCAAGCACAGTAAATGAAAACATCTCTTTATTATATCGCCGTTCTAACGGCTTCCTTTGGACTCCTTAGTGGCACGCCATCACCATCCTATGCGATTGATGATGCGCTGACCCTGTCGCTGGATCCGCCAAAACTCGATTATAGTAAAGTATGCATCAAAACACCTGAGGCAGAAGCGCCGAAACGTGACTGGACAAAAGTAACGGGCGGCATTCCTGAACTTCCTGCACGTCGCCTTATCGAACTGGGACATATCTATGAATATGGCATGCCTCAGGCAAATGTGGCGATTAACTATGATTTAGCGGCACGTTTCTTCCGCAAAGCCACTGAATCACGCTCTAAATTGCGCTTTAAAGGGCATTATCGCCTAGCGAATCTTTATATAAACGGACGTGGTGTACCGCAAGATATTGGCTATGCCAAAACCTTACTTGAAGAAATGCTCCATATTGACGCGTCCAGCGCAGGACTCAAATTAGCGCTGCTCTATATGGAAGAACAAAATAGCCGAAAAGCAGCAGAATATTTCCGCCTTTCCGCGGTTGATGGCAATATTGGTGCCGCACTCTATTTGGGTAATCTCTATTCTACGCAGCAAATCCCGATGCCCTCACCTAATGCAGACAAAGAAATGTTCGCACATGCGCAAAACTTGCTCCTGACTGAGCTAGGTAAAGGACGCTGCGACGTTCTCTATGTGATTGGCTTGAGTTATATTGGTAAAATCAGACCCTATAACGAAGCAGAAGCTGTTAAATGGTTTGAAGTATCCAGCAAGCTTGGTCATGTTGCCGCAATGAACCAGCTCGCCAAGATTTACTCAACAGGTGCTGGAGAATTCAACAAACTCCCACACGCAATTGAACTCTGGACAGAAGCATCAAAAAAACACTCCGCTGAGGCGATGTTCAATTTAGGTAAATATTATTTGCTCGATAGCCCACAGAAAGACAATAGTCGCGCAGAAGCATTGCTCGAAGGTGCTGCATCGAAAAATTATCACCCTGCCATTGAACTATTAGTGGAATATTACGAAGGTGAATTCGGACACCCAATCAGGCATGATAAGTCTTTCGTGTGGCTGAAAGCTGGTGCAACACGTTTAGGCGCATCGCCTGACATGATTTATGGCTATGCTAATGCTTATGATCAAGCCTTAGGCACCGAAGAAAATCATCCAAAAGCAGTAGAACTCTTCCGTAAAGCCGCAGTAAAAGGGCATCGAAAAGCGGCTGAAAAGCTTGGTATAGCATATCAACGCGGACGTGGTGTGGAAGTGGCACCGAAAAAATCTCTCAAGTTTTTCCGCCTTGCCGCAAGCCGTGGCAACAAAGATGCCATGGTGGCCATGTCACGCAACTATTCATGTGGTGTCGGCACAACCAAAAACCCTGCTCACTCACAGAAATGGCACGACCGCGCCATTAGTTACGACTCACTTGAAGCACTGATTGATTCTGCAGAGCTTGAACGCTTAAAGGGCACGCCTGAAGGCACCAAAAAACGCATTGAATATTTACGTCGCGCTGTGAAGCTCGATAGCCGTAAAGCCATGGTTCATCTTGGTGTGGCATACCTCAAAGGTGAGGACATTCCTCAAGATAAAAATCGTGCACGTACACTACTTTCTGCGGCATTAGCAGATGGTCTACTCAAATCTGAAGGGCTCATTGCTCTTGGCGATATGTATGCCAAGGGTGTTATCCCGATTAAGGACGCCTTCGAAAAAGCACATTCGCTCTACAGTCAGGCTGTTAGCCTTGGAGATGCTGCGGCAGCTGAAAAAATGGGAAAACTATTGATCAAGCTTGGCGATGGATCAAAACTCACCATGAGCAAAGCAGTGGCATTATTGACAAAGGCCGCCAATAAAGGCGAAGTCAATGCGATGATTGCACTGGCTGATTTCAATACCAGCCGAAAAAATCTCAAATATGGCATTGATGCAAAAAAAGGGGCCCAGTGGCTCACCAAAGCAGCGGCTGAAGGCCATGCTGGCGCCATGCTCTCTCTTGCCTATCACTATCATTTCGGCACTGGCACACTTGCTAAAGATAAAGCAGCTGCCAAACAGTGGGTAGAAAAAGCATTGCTTCTCTATCCATGTAGCGTGAAAGAACGTGTAGAAATGGCGCGCTATTACGATTTGGGTATTGGCGTAGAGCGCAACACAGAAAAAGCGGCTGAGTGGGCAGCAAAAGCACTCGAAAGCGACATTGAAGAGACGGGTGATATGACACAGCTCGCCACTATGTATCGCAATGGTTTCGGTGTAGACGTAGACCCAGGAAAGTCACGCACATGGTATGAGCGCGCTGCCAATGCAGGTGATGCAAAGGCGATGCAAGAACTCGGTAAAATTCACATGCAAGGCGACCTA
Source organism: uncultured Rickettsiales bacterium (assembly GCA_937982385.1). Taxonomy (GTDB): domain Bacteria; phylum Pseudomonadota; class Alphaproteobacteria; order Rickettsiales; family UBA998; genus CALJMC01. Next base: position 16,451 of record CALJMC010000050.1, read on the forward strand.
AAAGGTCAAGATGTCGAACAAGCGCACATCTGGTTTGACAAAGCGATGGCACGCGGAAATGTGTCCGCGCTCGAAGAACTCGGTAAAATTTATGCCAAAGGAAAAGGCGTAGAACGTGATGAAGCGAAGGCCGTTGAATATCTCAAACCTGCTGCACAAAAAGGTGCATTGGATGCCATGGTAGAACTCGGCGTTATTCTCGGCGATAGCAACAGCGACTTCTACAATCCTAAAGAAGCTGAATCATGGCTCAAAAAAGCAGCGAATATTGGATTAACCGACGCAACATTTGAGCTGCTCGATTTCTATGACAGCCATCCTACATTTACACAGGATGAACAAAAAATCGAACGCATGATTGCCAAATTAGCCGGTGCGCCTAATAAGAGCACCAAGGAAATGATCATGGTTTCACGGATTTATCTCCGCGGCATCGGCACAGATGCCAATGCTGCAGAGGGTGTGAGATGGCTTGAGAAAGCCGCTAACGCAGGTGACCCTGCGGCGATGCGCGAACTTGGACGCTCCTACATCGTGGGTAAATATATTCTCCAAAGCCCCGCAAAAGGCGTCACATGGCTGCAAAAAGCATCCGAGTTTGGTGATACTAGTGCGATGGTTGAACTCGCAAACGCCTATGCCATCGGGAACGGTGTGGAAAAAAATATGGATAATGCACTAAGCTATTACAACCAAGCAGCAAACCTAGGCTCGGCTGCTGCCATGCGTGAACTAGGCTATATCTACATCTACAAAACAGGTGTTGGCGCATCCAATGAGAAGACAGGTATTAATTGGTTCATGAAAGCTGCAGGACGTGGTGATAGCAAAGCAATGCTTGAACTATCAAACGCCTATGCAGCTGGCTTCTCAGTGAAGGAATCACCCGAAAAAGCACAATATTGGCTAGAGAAAGCAGCAAATGCGGGAAACAAAAATGCCCGTCGTCAGCTTCGTTTAGGTCAACAAGTGGGCTATGGCACCGAAAAGCAAGAAACAGCCCCTGCTACTGTTAAAAAATAGCTTTGAATGCGCGCTCTAGCCGTGCATCAAACGCTGCCATGTCTGCACCCTTACCCAAGGCTGCCAAAGACGTCACACCAAACTGTGAGATGCCGCACGGCACAATCCCTTCATAATGCGTGAGGTTGGGCGATACGTTCACCGCAATACCGTGATAGGTGATGCCACCACTCAGACGAATCCCAAGCGCCGCTATCTTCGCTTCACCCTCAGGCGTATCTACCCACACGCCAATGCGCCCATCGCGCGTGAATGCCTCCACGTCATAGGTGGCTAGCGTATTAATAATCCATTGTTCCAACTGTTTCACAAACACGCGAATGTCGGGCACCTTATGGCCCGCGCGCTTTTTAAGGTCGAGCATCACATAACCGACGCGCTGTCCAGGCCCATGATAAGTATATTGCCCGCCCCTGCCCGTTTCATAGACAGGAAATCTATCCGGCGTGAGCAAATCCCCTTTTTTCGCCGAAGAGCCCGCCGTATAGAGCGGAGGATGCTCCACAAGCCACACCAGCTCGTCTGCCGCCCCGCGCTTCATCGCATCCACATGAGACGTCATACGCGCCAGCGCATCGTCATATGGTACTAATTCTGTTGCTATGTCCCATTTCATGTGGATAGTCTTATTATGCTCTTCAGCTTATAGCAAGTATTGGGCGACAAGCTACCTAACTGACCCTCTTCTCTGACTCGATGAAGGTGCCACTTCATCTCCTAATTCAGATGCTATGACGCGTGGCAATGCAGCACAGTTCTTCTGATCCATCAACTCTGAAAGTCCTTCAATGTGCATTCCTTCAAGTTCAGTCAAATTAACTCCCATATCAACTAGTTTTTGAGTCAAAATTGCATGATGAGAAGCTTCTGGTACACCGCTCCTTTGCATCATTTGTTCAGCACTGAACAACACCCCATTAAAATAGTATTGTCTAAGCGTCAGCCCCTCATCCGCCTTTTCCATGCGCACTCTATCAGCAATATCCACTCCACGTTTTTCTATAATATCACCATAGATAAGAGACATTTCTTCAGTTTTATGCTCGTCAACCACTGCTTTAAGTGTATTTAAACGCAACATTTTAACATCACTAATATACG
>CALJMC010000051.1 GCA_937982385.1 uncultured Rickettsiales bacterium
TAGCGTGTCGGGCACTTTATAATCCTCATAGAAAAGAGGATCGCGCGATGCTTGTACCAACGCAGCGTAACGTGCGGCGGCGTCATGTTTGGTGTCAGAGGGAGTAAAAAATTGAACGAGTTGCGCAAACATAAAAATGACCTTATAAACAATGATGAACAGTAATAATACTATGGTGATGTATATGCGATTTTGTAATGGTTTGAAAGTGTTAATGATAATGGTGTTGGGGACGACTTTAGCTGGATGTGCGCCAAAAGTTGCGCAGCGTGGTCACGCTGATATGCAAGAAAAAATTGAACAAATTGTCGCTGGTGAGAGCCATAAGCAAGATGTGATGGGGTTACTTGGCTCACCATCCACCACGTCAAATTTTGGCACTGAAACATGGTATTATATTCAAGCGCGCAAAGAAGCAGTGACATTCTGGAAGCCTAAAGTGGTGGAGCAGGAGACATTCCGCATCACGTTTAACCCATCAGGATTGGTGATGAAGACAGAACAATTCACGCAAGAAGACTCACGAGACATTGCTACTGTTGAGGATGTGACCAAAACAGAAGGGCATGAGCTTGGATTCTGGGAGCAGATTATCGGTAATCTCGGAAAGTTCAACAAGGCTCCTGAAGAAGCACGTTAAGTTTTCCTATTTAATATTCTGATTACTAAGGTTTCTTGTTCGGGGTTCGTGCGGGGTGTTGACATGTTTCGTTGTTGTGTTTTGTTCGCACATAATACTCACTGTAAAACTACGTGCTTGCTTTTCCATGCGACCTTTAGAAAGCTGCATGAGCGAATCACGAGGATAGAAGAGAACACTATTGCGTTTGAGGTAGTTGCGTAGGGTTGGAAGTGAAATGGCAATATCTGAGGTGCCAACCAGTTTCTTACCTGTGGAGTTTTTACTCGACTGATAGATGCTCGCTTTGGCAGTGACCACTCCGATGACATTTCCCGCAAAATCGAGGAGAGGGCCACCACTATTGCCCTGCGCAGAGGCATTGTTAAATTGAATATGATCTTTTGAACCAAGTGGTCCTTTGAGGCTTTTCACAGCGGAATATTTTACATCATACTTCCCCGTTTTGGCGCTTTCCCCAGGATAGCCGAGTACCATTACTTTTTCGCCGACATTGAATGTGGACTGTGGGCTGCGCAAGAAAGCGACGCGTGGCGGACGAATATTTGCTTTTAAAATAGCTAAATCGAGGTTTTTATCATGTTTAACAAGGCGTGCTTGTGTCGGTGCAATGTCCGTTCCCGCAATATTAATTTTTTTGCATTTTTTCAAGACATGGGCGTTTGTCACGATGTGACCTTGCCGTGACACAAAAAAACCTGTGCCTGATGAGTATGTCACAATGCGTTTTGTTTGGGCATAGGCATCGGCCGCAAAAAGAGCGGTGAGAAGGCTGAATGCTATGATGCGCAGAGGTGATAAGGTCATAAATCTAACTCGATTGTGCGTGTGTTATTTTTTTGTTATGAAAGCTAGAATCTGATAATAGCAGTCAAACGCTACGATTTGGTTAAGAATCTAGGGCATTTTAACTAATTTGGTTTTACCTGCGCACGTGCGAAGCTCTGAGTTGTGCTCTGTGTCGGGTGGCATAAAGTCTTGCTATCACTTCTGTCACCTGCTAGTGCTAATGTTCGTTTTTACAATTTTAGTGCATCATAAGAGAGATAAGCCAATGAATCTAAAGCGTTATTTCATTAAGAAAACCGTTTCGGGAATTCAAGCAGAAGCGGGACGTTCAACGCTTAAGCGTACGTTAGGGAAATGGAACTTATTGAGCTTAGGCATCGGCTGTATCATCGGTGCAGGTATCTTTGTGATGACAGGACAAGCGGCCGCTGATCATGCGGGGCCCGCTATTGTACTCTCCTTTATATTAGCTGGCATCGCCTGTGCATTCGCAGGGTTGTGCTATGCGGAGATGGCCTCTATTTTGCCGATATCAGGCAGTGCCTATACCTATGCCTACACGTCGTTGGGGGAAATTCTCGCATGGGTCATGGGATGGCTACTTATTCTCGAATATGGACTAGCATCTGCCACTGTATCTGTCGGCTGGTCTGGCTATCTGGTGAGTTTTTTGAGTGATTTCGGCGTCTATATCCCAGCACAATTTACCCAAGCTTATGGTCAGATTGTGACATTGGTGGGCGGTAAGGTTGTATCCCTTCCTAACGAAACCATCGTGACATTCCTTGATGGCACAACGATGCAAATTACCGAAGCATTGAAAAACTTTCCTATTCCTGAAAGTGCGGTGATTACCAAACCAGATGCAACGGTTGTCGGTGCTACTTTCGTAAAATCTATCTTTAACGTGCCTGCTGCATTAGGCATTCTGATGGTGACGTCTTTGCTTATCATAGGCATCAGCGAATCCGCGAAAGTGAATAACATGATTGTATTCATTAAAGTAGCCGTTATCCTTGCTTTCATCGTGATTGGCGCATTTTATATTGATATGGCTAACTGGCAGCCCTTTATTCCTGACCAGTTGATGAATCAAGCCGGTGAGCCTGTGGCAGGTGCCTTTGGTTATGATGGGGTGCTGCGTGCGGCATCAATTATCTTCTTTGCCTATATCGGTTTTGAGTCCATTTCAACCGCCGCGCAAGAAGCGAAAAACCCGCAGAAAGATATGCCATTCGCGATTATTGGTGCGCTGGTTATTTGTACTGTGCTCTACATCTTCGTATCAGGTGTCTTAACGGGTATCGTAGATTACAAAGAGCTAGGAGTTGATGCTCCGATGGCGCTTGCAGTAGACCAAATTGGTTTGGGCTGGTTTGCCTTCTTGATTAAGATTGGCGCGATTATGGGGTTATCCTCAGTGATGCTGGTGTTGGTCTATGGTCAAACACGTATCTTCTATATTATGTCATCAGATGGCTTGCTGCCAAAAATGTTCCATAGGGTGCATAAAAAGTTTCAAACACCGCACCTTAATACGATGGTTGTTGGTTTCTTCATTGCGATTGCCGCAGGCTTAATGCCTCTGAAATCGTTGGGTGATATGGTGAGCTTAGGCACGATGACTGCCTTCATGATAGTGTGTTTCAGTGTGCTCTATCTGCGCCACACACAGCCAGATGTTGAGCGTCCATTCAAAACGCCGTTCGTACCGTTTGTGCCGATCGCTGGTATGTTTACATCAGGCTTCTTGATATGGGGTATGGCGACATCTGAGGGTGGCGGGCAAACGCTCTATTTCGTCATGCTCTTTTTGATGGCTGGCTTGCTCTTTTATATGCTGTACGGTCAGTTTAACAGCACGCTGAACAAAGAACATAAAGCAGCCTATTTAGGTGTGGAAAAAGAATAGATTCTAAAAAACGAAACCTGTCGCATCTAAATCACCTAAATGATCACCATATAAATCAAGCATGAAACTGGTTGCATCGGTTGCGATAAAGATGAAGTTGTCGTCGTCGCCAGCTGCTGTGCCTGTATTATGGTTTGAGCTTAAATATTATATAGTATTATAAAGGCTAAAGGTTACCATTGGGTTGAAGTGGAGCAGGTCGTTGTTAACCTTTTGTTTAAAATATGAATTGCCAGTATGTAAAATAAAAAGATATTGTCATCGAACTGTCACAAACCTGCGGCTTTGCTGTGTTAGAATAGAAGCGTGGAAAATTATAATAATATAACGAAAATCAGGACCGGTCGTGTCGCGGGTGCGCATATTGCAGTGCTTTATGCTCCTGAAAATGCGTCTGCAGGTTCGCTCGGGTCTCTCGTGCAATTTTTGAATGAGCAGCCAGATGTCAAAGCGATGCCCGGATATGAGGGTGCGCAGCAGCATCATGTACTGCGTATTTCTGGTTTGGAGAATGATGAAGGTCTTAAAAATCTTCTTATTCAGGATTATCCTCAATGGTGCAGGCAGCAAGGGATTGAGCCGGCTATCTCATTGGCAGGTGATGCGACATTTGAGGCGATAGATAAGGTCGAGAGCTTCCCCTTCAAATCACCTATTGATAAATTTATAACAGAGCATGCAAATGGGTTGACGGGTGCGGCATATATGACTGGTAATATGGGGGTGCTCTATTCTGGTTGGACCAATGGGAAGAGTCACGGAAAAACACATGATTGGTTAAAAATATCCAGTGCAGCAGCCTATAACATATCGAGTGTATTGTTGGCTGTGTTGGGCAATGGTGCCGATAACCCACGAGATGCCTATAGCATTTTAGAACAGACCTATCCCACTATTAAAGAGGCGGACGGTAAGGTAAAAAACCAAATTCATGACAATACAGAACGCGTCTTGAATTTTGTGAAGAAGCACCCATGGGAGGTGTGTGGCGTCACGAGCTTTACCGGCGCTTCATTGTATCTTGCTTCTTGTGTGAAGCGCGGGGTTGCTATGTCGCCTTTTGAAACGATATCTACCCTTGGTACGATGACAGGCATGCTTATTCAAACTTTGGTTCCGGAAAAGGGTGGAAAAGAGCAGATAGACATCTCTGATGCATTTTCGGGTAAAAACCAGACATTACTTTCAACAGCTCAGATGATGACATCTACTCCCGAGCATACGCGCCACAGTGTCGGCATGATGGAAAAAATTTCCGAGGCAATCGGCGGTCACCCGTTGAAAGTTTCCGCAAACATAGCCGCTATCTCTAACATTGGGTATGGTGTAGAAGGTATTATGAAGAATGATAAAGGGCTTATGGGGATGTCTGCTGGTTATTTGGCCGGAAATATTTCGCAAGCCAAAGCAACCAAGGGTCAGGGTGCATCATTTGATGCGTTGGTGAGTGCTGCAGCGGATATGATGCATGCAGACCCAGCTGTGGCACATATGGATAAAGCTGCGCTAAGCGAACGGGTGAATGATGTAGTGAATCTGCTCTATGCACAACGCGATGTGATGCATAGTAAAAATGCCATGACGGCTGGTATTGCATCACGACTTGAACGCTACCAGCCAACGACAACAATAGGTGAGCCCTTGCTTACAGGGTTTTTGGCAGAAGAGGCGGGCATATTGTCTTCCAGACCATTTTTATCACCGCACACTCTCAATTTGGCAGCACGTTGCGAGCAGACTATTCATCCTCAACGTTAGTAACTTCTTTTACTTTATTATCTTTATTCAGTGCCGTGACAAGCCTGTAACCTTGCCAGAGCATGATGAATAAATACGGGATTCCGCCAACCACCGCAAAGGCGCGGAAGAACTCGGTGGTGCGACCTGTCACTAAGGCAGCCACAGTGAGAAGCCCCAATACCATCCCCCAAAAGAGACGTTGATTTCGTGATGGGTCATGCCCCTTTGGCGTGGTGAGCATGCCCAACACATAGGCACCGCTATCGGCGCTGGTGACCAAGAAAATAAACATCAGAAAGAACATGATATAGGTGGTGATTGTCGCGAAAGGCAACTCTGCCATCAGCGCATAGCTTACATTTTCTGGTGTGGCAGCTTGCGCTGCAAAGCCTGGTGAAGCTAGAAATTCAAGATGAAACGCTGTGCCACCAAGTGTTGCAAACCATAGGCAAGAGAACAGGGTTGGGACGATCATAATGGCGATGATAAATTCGCGGACGGTGCGTCCACGGCTGATACGCGCGATGAATACGCCGACCAATGGCGACCATGAAATCCACCATAAATAATAGGTAATTGTCCAGTCTTCAGTCCATTTTTCACTTTCCTTAAACGGATTAATATCAAAGGATAACTCTATTAAGCGCGAGATATAGTCACCCAATGAGCTGAAAAATATGTCAAAAATAAAACTAGTTGGCCCTACAAAAAGGATAAATAACATCAGGAATATGGCTATCATTATGTTGATATTACTTAATATGCGTATGCCCTTGCTTATGCCCGTGAGCGATGAGGCAGTATAGCAGATGATGAGTAATGCCAAAATCCATAGACGTACATGGAGAGGCTCCATTTCAACGCCTAGTTGGCTTTGCAGCCCTGCGGAGATGTGCAAGACGCTCATCGCCAAAGATGCGACCAACCCGAACACGATTGAAATAATTGCCATATTATTGACTAAACCCGCTAAGTAGCCGCGTATCCGTGGCGAACCATTATGAGATAAGGGCGCGCTTACGCGCATCGAAGCATTGCGATTAAACGCGAAATAGGCAATGACAAGCCCTGCAATGCTATAGATTGCCCACCCGTTCAGTCCCCAATGGAAATAGGTATAAACCAGTGCTGTACGCGCTTTTTCAGCATTGGTAACGTCAGTTTGACCGGGTGGCGGGGTGACATAATGCATCAAAGGTTCTGCTGCGCCATAGAATATGAGCCCGCTCCCCATGCCTGCGGCAAACAGCATCGCAAACCAAGAAAAATTACTGAATTGTGGGGTGGCGTCATCTCCACCGAGGCGAATAGCTCCATGTCGTGAAAATACTAGATAAGCAGATAAGGCGAAGCATAATAGTGTAAAAACCATTACCATCCAGCCGGATGAGTGGGTGAACCATCGTGTAAAACTGTCGAGGGTGTGCTGTGCTACATCTGGCAGCAACGCAGCAAAAACTATAAGTGCAATAAAGAGCACATGACCTGATTGGATTCTAAATGGGAGTGGCTGCATGGTTTACGCGCGACCCGCCGATTCTGCATTATATATAAGCATTGCCCAGTACCATAACGACACAAAACTATTTGTCAACTGGGCCGCTAAACTAACATTCAATACATAATTCTTGTTTGAATAATGCGAGCAGCTCATCATGGTTTAGAGTGTGGCGGGCGAAGGCGAAACCTTCGTAGTCTCCAGTGCCGTCTGCATCAGGCGTTGTGGCTTTATCACCAAAGAAGATCGGCAGTGCGCCTGTATTGGCGGAAACTTCCAAATCAACACCACTATCACCGATATACCAAATGGGGGTGGATTCTTCGAAATCCATCTCGATAAGGGCTTTATGGATTGGGGCGGGAGAGGGTTTGTCAGCCTCGGCATCGCCCGCACCAATTTGTGTGTCAAAATAATCGCCCCACCCAATATGCGCCACTTCTTCTCGCAATGTGGTGCCGCGCTTGTTGCTGACTAATCCAATCGGCATGCCGGCATCGCGGAGCCATTTGAGTGTTTCTTCCGCACCTGCAAGCGCTTCAAGCTTATCCAAATTATAGCTCTTATAATGCGCTTGATAGAGTTTGCCGGCTTCTTCCCAGCGTTCACCAAAAAGTTCAGGAAAAGACTCACGCATCGAACGCGCCACTTTCAACTTCACCTCTTCAAATGTCCAAGGAGTCATTTCAAAATCAACGAAGGTATCATGCAATGCCTGATAGATCGTTGGCCATGTATCAACCAGTGTGTTGTCCCAATCAAACAATATCGCTTGAGGTGTCATGAGTGTCATATTACTGTGCTCCTATGTGCTGCTGCATTATGTAGCGGTTGAGCAAGGAAGTGGCAAGTATGAAAATGTTCAATGTCAGCACGGAAAATATATTTCGCCATAGCGCATGGTATGTCGTGTTCTTAGGTATTTTCTTTATGCTTTATACGCCAGAAATATGGTCGCTGCTAAAAGTTCATTTCTCTCCGAATATATCAAAAGAATGGCAGTCAGATGGCATGCTGCTATGTGTGCTCGTCTATTGGGCATTGTGTTTTGCAGTGCCTTACCTTGTGATAAAACTCATCGCACGCTATCAAAGTGGTGTGACGGATAAGACTGATAGTTGAATGATGCGGTGTTATTAAAGTCATCCTAGCTATCTATATCTCTTATGTGGTGCACCTGCACTGGCAATAATTAGGCAAGTAAGCAAAAGATGTTAAGATGATATTTATAGTTTTCTGCTATTTAAAGAGAGTCTAGGAAAGTGAAAAAAATGAAAAAATCAGGTTTTAGTTTATTAGAGTTATCCATCGTCCTCGTGATTATAGGGTTAATTGCGGGTGGCGTTGTGGCGGGGCAAGCCATGATTCATGCGGCTGAGTTGCGCTCAGTGGTGACGGATATTTCACAATATCAAACTGCGTTAAATACATTCCGCGATAAATATCTCGGCAAGCCAGGTGATTTGCGCAATGCTGAAGATTTCTGGGGCACAGATGTAAGCGGATGCCCATCTGGCGGTGGTGCGGGAACTTGCAATGGTGATTCGAATGGCGCATATGATGCAGCAGGTGAAGACATGCGTGCATGGCAGCAACTCGCACTGGCTGAATTAGTAGAAGGTAGTTTTACAGGCGTTGCTTCGGCAACGACCACTGGCTTGGAGTATGATGTGAATATTCCCAGCGCTTCTGTGGGTGGTGGCTATTGGCTTGTAAATACTACATCGCCTCATTATGGAAAACGAGGGAATTTATTGGAGTTAGGCGCCTTCAATTCAACTGCCCCAGCTGTGCTTAATAATTCTGTATTAAATTCAATTGATGCAGCATATTTGGATAGTAAAATAGATGATGGACAGGCTGATTCGGGCAATGTCTATGGGTTAGACGGCGGTGACGCAACTGCTCGCACCTGCACAACTGGCATTGCCTCAGAGACAAGCTCATCTTATATTTTAACGAATGAAGATGTCGCGTGCCGTTTATTCTTTTGGCTGGATTAACTAACCATTCATTTTAGCGATGTCGGCATCATCGAAGGTTTCTTCGCAATTGCAAAATTGACAGACGACACTAATTACGCCATCCATTTTCATTGCTTCGAGCGTGTCGGAGCTCATTGTCGAAAAAACATTCTTAATTTTCTCGCGTGAGCAACGGCAATCACTTGAGAGTGTAATGCTATCACCTGCCCATACGCCTGTTTCATTGAACAATCTAAAGAGCAGGGCGCTTGGCGCCAAATGCGTGTCGAGCATTTCATCTTCTGTCGCGGTGTCAATCAGCAGCGCATTATAGCTCCAGCCTGACAGTTCATCAGTTTTGCGACGTTCTGGCTGCTCAGGTTGATTGCCGCCCTCTTCAGGGATGCGCTCAATCATCAGTCCACCTGCGCGCCAACGTTGCGAGCCATCATCGCGCTCGCGTAGTCCCACAAAGATGTTGAATTTCACTTCAATTTGCTGCGACTGTGTAAAATAGCCTGTGACTGCCTCACTCATCGATGCACCTTCAAGCGGGACAATGCCTTGATAGGGATCACCAAAGCCAGCATCAAGCGTAATCGCGAGATAGCCAGTGCCCATAAGGTCGGGCAAGGTCAGTTCTTTATCAGACTTTTCAAGTGCTGCGAGCGCGTCATTGCCACCCTCAGACATGTCAGAGTAGCCTCGAAGCGCACCTTTGCCTGTGGCATCTACTACCAAAAATGAAATAGGACCATCGCCTTTGGCTTGCATCGTTAAAATGCCATTTTCAGGCAAATTCGCCGAGAGCATCGCCGCCAAGGTCAGCAACTCACCCATCAGCTTATTGACAAGCGCATGATTATTATGACGTGTGAGAATCCTATCCATCACATCGCCCACGCGCACCATACGCCCGCGCACGGTAGATTTGTTCACCGTGAAAGGTTGAATGAAGTCTTCGTGGCGTATAAGCCCAATGCCTGAATTGTCTGTCATACTGTAGTTTACCATAAATTTGGCTGTTTGTTTACCCCTAGCTCGCTTTCAGTGCAAGTGTAACCTTGCAATTGTTAGTTTGCGTACTATCTTGAGTGTTATGTGGTGTTCAAAACTTAAACTGATAATTCTTGTCATAATCCTATTCCTTTTTGTCATAATAGGTCAGGTTTTTACCTACCAATTTGAGCTGATGGAAGACAGACTCGATGCCACTTATCATGAAGGCAGCGGTGATGTGGTTGTACTGTTGCATGGTATTGCCCGCACCAAAGAATCTATGGAACATATAGCAAACGCGATTAATGTAATGGATTTTGAAGTCATTAATATTCAATATCCTTCCACCCATTATGACATCGCGACACTCGCCCAAAAAGTGGATGGCTTATTGGATGAAAAACTAAATCCCGACAAAAAACTCCACATAATAGGCTATTCACTGGGCGGGCTTGTGGCACGTCAGTTGATTGCCGATCATGGTTACACGGTAGATAGAATAGTCATGATGGGTACTCCTAACCATGGCAGCGAAGTGGCGGATTACTTCAAAGATTGGTGGCTCTTTCAAAAAATATGGGGCCCAGCGGGGCAAGAGCTTACGACTTACAACAAGTCTATCCCTTTATTGCCGCCTGAAGTGGAGCTTACGGTGATTGCGGGCGCAACAACCAACACAACTGCTTTTGGTTCGCTTTTGCCAACTCCTAATGATGGTACGGTAAGTGTTGCTAGCACCAAGCTAGAGCCAATGAGGAATCATATATCTGTGGATGCAACGCATTACCGTTTGTTGGTGAAAAACGATGTTTGGGCACATGTCTTGCATGCACTTACACGATAAAAGTAAATTAATAGTTAATATTTGTTAAGTTTTGTGTTATTATGCGCTGGACAAGCAGACAGCAAAGGTGTAGATGACTGCTTGAATTGAGCCATTTAAAAGTATAAAAAAGGAATAAAAATGACCACTGAATATGATGTATGTATGTTAGGCATGGGCCCTGTTGGAACCGTATCAGGATTATGTTTCGCAAAACAAGGCGCGAATGTAGTAGGGGTTGATATCAACCCTGAGCGTGTGGCAGCCTTTGCTGCTGGTAAAGCTCCGTTTGCAGAGCATGGCGTAGATGAACTTGTGCAAGAAGTGCAGGCAGCGGGCAAATTCCGCGTAACAGCTGATGCGCAAAATGCGATTGCAAACTCGCACATCATCATGATTGCAGTGGGTACGCCAACCCCTGAAGAGACTGGTATTCCTGATTTATCGCAGCTAGATGCGGTAGCAAAAGCGATTGGTGAAGCGATTAAAGATGTATCGCACACGCCATTGGTTGTTGTGCGCTCGACTGTTCCACCAGGGACAATGCGCGGTCGTATTGGTAAAATCATCGAGGAACATTCAGGCAAAACCATGGGCGAAGGCTTTGATATTGGTTCAAACCCTGAGTTCTTGCGCGAAGGTAAAGCGATTCAAGATTTCTTCTCCACAGGTCGTATTGTGATGGGAACAGATAATAAACGCGCAGCAGATGCTATTGAAGCACTCTATAAAGATGTGAAAGGCAAGCGTATGCATGCCTCTGTTGAGTCTGCTGAATTCGCGAAATATGTCGATAACACATGGCACGCGGTGAAAATCGCATTCGCCAATGAAATTGGCCGTACTGTACAAGCCTTCGGTGGTAACCCAGAGGAAACCACTGAAATCTTCTTGAGCGATGACCAGTTGAATATTTCTCCTTATTATCTCCGCCCAGGTTTCGCGTTTGGTGGCTCATGCCTTCCAAAAGATACACGCGGATTGCTCGCATTGGCGCGCAAGAATGGCGTAGAACTACCGATGGTGGCAGGCATTATGCCATCGAATGAAGCGCAAATAGACCAAGGCGTTGCGCGCATTATGCAGCATAACCCGAAGAAAGTCGGCTTGCTCGGTGTCGCATTTAAAGAACATGTGGATGATTTGCGTGAATCTCCCGCCCTTATGGTTGCCTCAAAATTGATGGCTAAAGGCGTTGAAGTGATTGCACATGACGTATGTTATAGTGCAGGGGAGCAATTGGAGCTTCCACGTACAGATGCAAAATTGGTGATGGGCACGCTTGATGAAGTGATGAGCTTCGGCGATACGATTGCACAACTCCACAATATCGACCTTTATCATGCAAAAGCAGATGGGTGCTCTAAGCCAATTGAAAA
>CALJMC010000052.1 GCA_937982385.1 uncultured Rickettsiales bacterium
TTCTGTATCGGTTGCCCGTCCACGTCAAATTGCGATGTATCTCTCCAAGCAGCTTACACCGAAAAGCCTGCCTGAAATTGGTCGCAAATTCGGCGGTAAAGACCACACAACCGTGATGCACGCCGTAAAGCGCATCGAAGAACTCAAACAGTCCGACACCGAAATGGTAGAAGACATCGAGATTCTAGGCCGCCAGCTACAGAGCTAGTTTTTTATCCCCTGACATCAAACTGTCATAATTCTCCGCTATATTAGATCTCTGAGCAGAGCTAATAAAAGAAAAGTAAACCATGCCCGAAAATACTAACGGTGTTAAGATATTAAATTATTCTCCGGAATCTATCCGCAACAAATATATTTTAGATATTGCGAGGCGTAATTTTTCGCCCGAATTTCCCAATATAGCTATAAATCGTTTGGTAGATTATGTGCACGAACCACGAGGTGTTGCTCTTGGTGAATCTCTTGCGGATATGTTGAATAGCTTGCATGTGCTTTTATCTGAATCTGCTTCTGTCTATGTAATTGATGCTATGGAACAGAAGGCGCAAGAAGAAGCGAAGCAAGTGTCTGAAATAAAAGGTTCTAGTATCGATATGTCGGGCAGTATGGTTGAGCAAATGCATGCATTAAGAAAATCAGAATCTGATGCTGATCTTAAGGAGATAGCCGGCGAGTTGCTTGCTCGTGGTGAGGTGTCTGGAGCACAAGAAACCGTTGTTGAAAAAATACGTTCTATGTTGCCTAAGCACTCAATTGACCAAGAGGAGCTTTTGGATGGTATGTCTCGCTTGGCGGATGATTTTAAAGCGGAGGCAATCGCAAGGGGTTTTGGGGAGTATCTTCCATCGTCGCTTGATAGTATTATTAGTCGGCAAAATGAGGGTTTGGCAGCGTATAGGCAAATTTCGGAGTCACAAAACTTTGTTGCAAAACAAATACAAGCGGTGCTTATTCAAAAGGGCAACCTTTCTGCGGAAGAGGCGATAGAGCGATATATTTTGATGACGCCGGAGTCTCATTATACGGTTAATGGCGCTGAAAATCTTTTTTTAGAAGAGCGTAAAGCAGCTATTCTTGCGGAGCAGGCGAGAGCAAGTGCTAGGGCTGGAGGTCATTTGAGTGTTGTTCCTTCAAGGCCTGACAACAAGGTTGCGGGAGATGGTCTTAAGCAAGATGGTCCTACGCGAGATCCAAATGAGACAGGCATTGATATACTGCTTGAATAACCTCCACACAAAACCCAAAAACAAGGCTTGCAATGTGCTGTGGAGCGGTTATAACTATGGGGTTAGAGATAATTTTACATGGTAGGTGAATGATGCAAGCAGCAGAAAATATTATCCCAGAAGAACAGGTTTCATCAGCGATGAAATTTACGATTGAACGCGCAGCGCTTCTTAAGGCGTTGGGGCATGTTCAGTCAGTGGTTGAGCGTCGTGGCACGATTCCTATATTAGCGAATATCAAGCTTGATGCGGTCAATGGTCGCCTTGAAATGACAGCAACGGACATGGATGTGGCGGTTGTTGAAACGGCTACGGCGAATGTATCTGAGCAGGGCGCAACGACGTTGCCTGCGCATACCTTTTATGAAATCGCTCGTAAGTTGCCAGATGGCGCTGAAGTGGAAATTTCTACTGATGGTGACGGCACTGCAGTGATTGCAGCGGGTCATTCACGTTTTACTCTTTCAACCCTTCCTGTGGCAGATTTTCCTGCGATGGCTGAGGGCGATTTGGCACATAGCTTTGTGCTTGCGGGTGAAGAATGCCGTAGCCTAGTGGGTAAAACAAGCTTTGCGATGTCTACTGAAGAAACACGTTACTATCTCAATGGTGTGTATTTGCATGCGGCAGAGCAGGGCGATGACCAAGTGTTGCGCGCTGTGTCAACTGATGGTCACCGTTTGGCACGTCAAGAAGTGGCGCTTCCAGCAGGTGCATCGGGCATGCCGGGTGTGATTATCCCGCGCAAAACCATTGGTGAGCTTTCTAAGCTTATCGAAGATGGTATTGATGAAGTGAAGATTTCACTCTCAGAAAATAAAATCCGTTTTGTATGTGGTTCTGCGATTTTGGTATCAAAACTCATTGATGGTACGTTCCCAGATTATACGCGTGTGATTCCTGAAGGGAATGACCAAATGCTTGATATTGATGCATCTATCTTCGCTAAAGCGGTGGATCGTGTATCTGTTATTTCATCTGATAAAGCGCGCGGTGTGCGTTTGTCGCTCTCGGGCGGTAAGTTGAATTTGTCAGCGAATAGTGCTGAGCAAGGCTTCGCGAAAGAAGAGCTTGAAGTGCATTATGACGGCAATGACATTGATGTTGGTTTCAACGCACGCTATTTGATGGACGTGCTTTCACAAATTGAAGGTGAGACAGCAAGCTTTGCATTTGCAGATGCGTCAGCGCCTGCGATTGTGCGTGACAGCTCAATTCCTGGTGCGCTCTACGTCATCATGCCGATGCGTGTCTAGTCTTTCTTCGTTGCGCCAATAGTTGCGTCTTTTTCTGGACGCGCTGTGCTCACGTAGTATGACTGCGCCGTGCCTATCTCGCCTCGAAAAACATGCTCTTATCGCACTGTGAAAAACTTGAAGTTTATGGCAAAAGAATCTTTATCACCAGCAGAAGTAGCGGCAGAACCTTGTTTCGTGTCGTCTTTGATGCTCAGCAATTTTCGCAATTACCCTTCTTTAGCTCTTGAGCTGTCAGATAAATCTGTGGTGCTGGTCGGTGAGAATGGCTCTGGAAAAACCAATATTTTGGAGGCGGTGTCACTCCTTACTCCAGGCCGCGGTTTGCGTACGGCAAAGCTGGATGAATTGCGATGTGCAGCCCCTAGCAAGGCTGGTACACAGCAGGGTTGGGCCGTTTCGGCGAAGGTGGTCGCGGGCGGTGAAGAACATCAGCTTGGCACAGGCGTTATTAGTGGCGAGAAACGTTCGATTCGTATAAATGGTGAGGATAAGAAAAACCAGCATGCGCTGGGGCTGTATTGTTCGGCCGTGTGGTTGACCCCGCAAATGTGTCATATGTTTGGTGAGGGGCGGGGTGTGCGCCGTCGTTTTTTCGATAGGCTGGTCTATGGTTTAGATATGGAACATGCCTCGCGCATTTATTCCTATGAACATACCTCGCGTGAACGCTTGAAATTATTGACAATGCGCAGCCCAGACCCTGCATGGCTGAAGGTGTTGGAAGCAAAATTGGCGGCGCAATCGGTGGCGATAGCCGTGGCGCGCTTACAGTTGCTCGAACAATTGAATTATGCCTGTGCAGAATTGAAAGATGGTGAATTTCCTGTGGCAGAAGTGCAGCTTGCGGGTGATGCTGAGGCGTTGATGGCAAGTGGTATTCAGGCGGTTGAGGCAGAGGAAACTATTGCGCTTCAACTTAATGGAAACCGTGCAGAGGATGCGCGGCGAGGGCGGTCTTCTATTGGTGCACACCGCACTGAGATGCAAGTGTATTTTGTTGAAAAGGGGGTAGAGGCTGCCCTTTGTTCAACAGGTGAGCAAAAGGCGTTGTTACTCTCAGTGTTGATGGCGCATGTGAAGGCGCGGGCGCATTGGCAGGGACGGATGCCGTTATTGTTACTTGATGAGGTGGTGGCGCATTTGGATGTTAATCGGCGTGCAGCCTTGTTTGAAATGCTCTGTGACATGAAGATTCAATGCTGGATGACAGGTACGGATGCAGCCGATTTTTCGGGCTTTGCGAGTCAGGCACAGATGTTAACTATCCATGATGGAAATATATCGTCTTAATACTCTTTTTCTAGGCTTTTTTGCTAGCAATTTACCTTGAATCTTCTAGTATAATTGTATTAATTTAATACATTATTTAAGTGGGATATTATGACGTCTGTAGCAGAAGATAAATTGGCAAGAATGGCGGATAATCAGGAAGATTACGGCGCGGATTCCATTAAAGTTCTTAAAGGGCTTGAAGCTGTGCGCAAACGCCCTGGTATGTATATCGGTGATACCGATGATGGTACAGGTCTGCATCACATGGTCTATGAGGTGGTGGATAATGCGATTGATGAGGCACTCGCTGGGCATTGTGACACCGTGGATGTGACGATAAATGAAGACGGTTCAGTGTCTGTTGAGGATAATGGGCGTGGTGTGCCAGTTGAGATGCATGAAGAAGAGGGTGTATCAGCGGCTGAGGTTATTATGACCCAGCTCCATGCGGGTGGTAAATTCGATTCTAACTCCTATAAAATCTCCGGTGGTTTGCACGGTGTGGGTGTGTCCGTGGTGAATGCGCTGTCAGATTGGTTAGAGCTGACGGTGTGGCGCGATGGTAAAGAGCATTCTGCGCGTTTTGAACGTGGCGATACGGTGAGGCATCTTGCAGTCGAGGGGGATGCAAAAGGCAAGAACGGCACGCGTGTGACGTTTTTCCCATCGGTGACGACCTTTGCGTTCATCAATTTTGATTTTCCAACGTTAGAGCATCGCTTGCGCGAGTTGGCGTTTTTGAACTCGGGCGTACGCATTATTGTGCGTGATGCACGTGGTGATGAGCCTGTGGAAACAGTGCTTTATTATGAAGGCGGAACGGAAGCTTACGTAAAATATCTTGACCGCTCGAAGCAGCCTGTGCATGAGGCAGTGACGCTGAAAGGCGAGCGCGATGAGATTGGCGTTGAAATTGCGATGCAATGGAATGATTCCTATCATGAGAATATTTTGTGTTTCACCAATAATATCCGTCAACGTGATGGTGGTTCGCATTTACAGGGCTTCCGTGCGGCATTGACGCGTACCATTAATAATTATGCGAACTCGGTTGGTTTGTCGAAAAAAGAGAAAGTGTCTATCACGGGTGATGATGCGCGTGAGGGGATGACCTGCGTGTTGTCTGTGAAGGTACCTGATCCGAAATTCTCGTCTCAAACTAAAGATAAGTTAGTATCTTCTGAAGTGAAGCCTGCGGTGGAAACATTGTTTTATGAAAAAATGATGGAGTGGTTTGAAGAGCATCCGCATGAAGGTAAAATAATCATCAATAAAATTATGGAAGCGGCAAATGCACGCGAAGCAGCACGCAAAGCGCGTGAGTTGACGCGTCGTAAAGGTGCGTTGGACATTTCTAGTTTGCCAGGAAAATTGGCGGATTGCCAAGAACGCGATCCTGCGAAGTCTGAAATATTCATTGTCGAGGGAGATTCTGCGGGTGGTTCTGCAAAGCAGGGGCGTGACCGTAAGTTCCAAGCGATTTTGCCGTTGAAGGGTAAGATTTTGAATGTAGAGCGCGCACGTTTTGATAAAATGCTTTCATCACAAGAGGTAGGCACATTGATTACCGCACTTGGTGCTGGTATCGGAAAAGATGATTTTGACGTTGAAAAAGCACGTTATCATAAGATTGTGATTATGACGGATGCGGATGTCGATGGTTCGCACATTCGTACATTGTTGCTGACGTTCTTCTATCGCCAGATGCCTGAGCTGATTGAAAAAGGCTATCTCTATATCGCGCAACCGCCGCTTTATAAAATTAAACGCGGAAATGTGGAAGCTTATTTGAAAGATGATGAGGAGCTTGAGTCTTATCTAATCGAAGCGGCGCTTGATGAGGCAGAGCTTCGTTTTTCAGATGGTCGTAAGATGGATGGTACAGAGCTTCGTGATTATATCGAAGAAATGGGGCGCCTAACCGCCATGATGACAAGTCTCACGCGTAAATTACCGAAAGCTGTGGTGGATGCGGCAGTATTGAGTGATTTCTTCGCAGTGAGCAATCTATCTGAGAGCGAAGAAAAAGGCTGTGTTGCAGGTTTTGAAAAGACACTTAATGACATTGATGGTCAGGAAGATCCGTGGAAAATTGAGTCTATTGCGACTGGTTTTGAAGCGGTGCGTATGGTACGTGGCGTGGAAGAACGTCATGCAATGGATGATAAATTGCTTAATGGCCGTGAATCCCGCACCTTGCATGATGCAGCCGAGATGGTAGCAAAAGACTTTGCGTCACCCGTGACCCTTGAGCGCAAGCAAGTGATTACGACAGCACAATCTCCTGCTGGACTCTTTAATACGGTGATGGATATTGGTCGTAAAGGCCTGTCATTCCAGCGCTTTAAAGGACTGGGTGAAATGAATCCAGAGCAGTTGTGGGAAACGACACTTGATCCTGACAATCGTATCTTGCTTCAGGTGGAAGTAGGGCATACGGAAGAAGCAGATGATACATTCACGACCTTGATGGGTGATGTGGTTGAGCCGCGTCGTAACTTTATTCAAGAGAATGCGCTTCAAGTAGAGAATCTGGATATTTAAGTAATACAAGCATAGTTTTGTGACAACTTAATGATGTTTTGAGTCTGTTAATTGATTGTTAACCTTTTTTGTGCTATGTTAAGGGCAGCTGATGATTTTCAGCGTTGTAGATAGCAATAAGCTATCTTATTAAACGTTAGGGGTTTAGGCCTTTGACATTCATGAAGAAAAGGATTTTATCATGACTAAATTGAAAACATTTTTCAAAGACGAATCAGGTGCAACAGCTATCGAGTATGGTTTGATTGCAGCACTAATTTCAGTTGCAGCGATTGGTGCTATGGACCTACTAGGTGAAGGTCTGGAGACTACTTTCGGTAAAGTAACTACAGAACTGACTAAGTAGTACCAGTTACGAACACACAAGTAAAAGCCCCGCAGACACTGTCTGCGGGGCTTTTTTGTATGTACTCTCATAGTGAAGTTCTATGTGTCTTCATTCACTAATTTATTGACCACCTCTTCCATGCCCTTGCTGACTGCGCCGACAAACATGGAATGTCCGCACATAGAAAGCTTGCTTGATGGTGCGCAGAAATAGACACCTTTTTCTTTTACCTCATCATGAAATTTTATGGCTTTTTCGGTCTCGCATGAGACAGTTTTTTTGAGTGTCTCTTCATCTCCCCATAACGCTTCTGCGGATAAGAAGCAAATAGCGCTAGGGTTTTTATTATATATTGTTGCAGAGCTTGGCGCGATTGCGACAGACTCGCCATCGGCGCGTCCATGAAACCATGTGAGCCCTTGGCGTGTCGTTGTTTTTTGTATGTCTTGTTTCACGTTATACCCCTCTATTCTATGATATTATCATAA
>CALJMC010000053.1 GCA_937982385.1 uncultured Rickettsiales bacterium
TGCTCATGTAAACGCCAGCTTTAACAACACTATCATTACTATTACCGATGCTAACGGAAATGCTGTTGCATGGTCTTCTTCGGGGATTCATGGTTTTAAAGGTTCGCGTAAAGCGACACCTTACGCAGCGCAAATCGTAGCGGAAGATGCTGGACGCAAAGCGCAAGAGCATGGCATGAAAACGCTTGAAGTACGTGTACAGGGCCCTGGCTCTGGACGTGAATCAGCACTTCGTGCATTGCAAGCTGTAGGCTTTACTATCACATCTATTCGTGACGTAACTCCTGTGCCGCATAACGGGTGTCGCCCACCTAAACGCCGTCGCGTTTAATTAGCGACTTAATAGAAATTGAAATTCTAAACAGATAGGATATTCCAATGGCAAGTGTATTAAATAAAAACTGGCAGGATCTAATCAAGCCATCAAAGCTTGAATTCAAACAAAAAGGTAATGAAGGTCGTCGTGCGACTGTGATTGCTGAACCACTAGAGCGTGGTTTTGGTATGACTCTCGGTGTAGCGCTTCGTCGTATTTTGCTTTCTTCTTTGCAGGGCGCAGCGGTTACTAATATTAAGATTGAAGGTGTGCAGCATGAGTTCACTTCCGTACCGGGTGTACGTGAAGATGTAACCAATATCGTGCTGAACATTAAAGAGCTTCGCTTGAGATGCCACACAACTGAAAAACGTAAAATCACTTTGAAAGCTGACAAAGCTGGCGCTGTGACTGCGGGTATGATTGAGACAGACTCTGAAGTTGAAGTGATCAATAAAGACCACGTTATTTGTACTCTTGATAAAGGCGCGAAGCTGAACATCGAGATGACAGTTGAGGTGGGTAACGGTTATGTGCCAGCTTCTGAGAACCGTGATGCTGATGCGCCAATTGGTGTGATTCCAGTGGATTCGATTTTCTCACCTGTACTGAACGTGTCGTACAAAGTTGATAATGCACGTGTCGGCCAAAAGACTGACTATGATAAGCTGACACTCGAAATCGAGACGGATGGTTCAATTCTTCCTGAAGACGCAGTGGCACTTGCTGGTCGCATTATGCAAGACCAAATGAAATTGTTCATCAACTTCGAAGATGACACAGACACTCCTGTAGCGTCTGAGCGTCAAGAACTTCCATTCAGCCCGTACCTTCTCAAGAAGGTTGATGAGCTTGAATTGTCTGTTCGTTCTGCGAATTGCCTGAAGAATGACAACATTGTTTATATCGGTGACTTGGTACTTAAAACTGAGAGCGAAATGTTGAAAACACCTAACTTCGGACGTAAGTCTCTTAACGAGATTAAAGAAGTGTTGGGCAACATGAATATTCGCTTCGGTATGGATGTACCTGAGTGGCCACCTGAAAACATCGAAGAAATGGCTCGTCGTTTCGAAGACCCATTCTGAGTTGCAGTTTAAATACTAGCTTAAAAAAGAGCTGAATAAAAAGGAGAAAAATTATGCGTCATGGAATGAGTGGCCGTCTGCTGAACAGAACAAGTTCTCACCGTAAGGCATTATTTGCCAATATGGCGGATGCGTTAGTGAAGCACGAACAAATTAAAACAACATTGCCAAAAGCAAAAGAACTTCGTCCATACGTGGAAAAGTTGGTAACGTTTGCTAAAAAAGGTGATTTGGGTTCACGCCGTCAGGTGTTGGCTAAAACAAATGATAAAACAACAACGACTAAGTTGTTTGATGTCTTGGCTAAGCGTTACGAAGAACGCTCTGGTGGTTATATCCGCATCATGAAAGCGGGCTTCCGTTTTGGTGATAATGCGCCGATGGCAATCATCGAGTTCGTTGATCGTGACGAATCTGCTAAAGGTCTAGATTCTGGACCAGTAGAGATTGCTGAAGATATTGAAGCAGATGCTGCGGCATAGATAGTTTCTTTATAGATATTAAAAAGGGTGGTTGCTAAAGCAGCGGCCCTTTTTTGTGTTCATATTTTATCATGCTGAACTTGTTTCAGCATCCATCTGGTACTACATATATCTATATGAAACATAGACTCTGAAATAAATTCAGAGTGACGACGATGGAGTATGATATGCGAATTGGAATAGCAGCATTAATAATAGTAGCAACGGTAGCAGCGTCAGCGAGTGCGTTTGACTTGTTTGGTGAGTCTAAGCCTGTGCAGCGCGAAGTGCCGCAATCGGCAGCGCAGATGCAGCTTTCATTTTCACCTATCGTCAAGAAGACGGCGCCTGCGGTGGTGAATATTTATACCAAGCGCACGGTGAAAGTCCGTAATCCGCTTTCTCCTCTTATGAATGACCCCTTCTTCCGCCAGTTCTTTCAAGGCAGAGGCTTGGGCGGGCGTTCTCAGGAGAAAACAGTCAGCTCTCTTGGCTCTGGCGTGATTGTCTCTGCGGAGGGTTTGTTGGTGACATCGCATCACGTGGTGGCGGGTAGTGAAGAGGTGATGGCGGTGCTCTCAGACGGCAATGAATATAAAGCCTTTCCTGTGTTGGAAGATGAAGCGTCTGATTTAGCCGTGCTGCAGCTTGCCGATAGAAAGCAAGCCTATCCATATATCCCGTTGGTCGATTCGGATAAGCTCGAAGTGGGTGACATCGTGCTCGCGGTGGGTAATCCATTTGGAGTAGGGCAGACGGTAACAAGCGGGATAGTCTCCGCACTTGCGCGCTCTGCTGAAGGTGTCTCTGATTATGAATTCTTTATCCAGACCGATGCTGCGATTAACCCCGGAAATTCGGGCGGTGCGCTGGTCAATATGGCAGGGCAGTTGATTGGTATTAATACGGCGATTTACTCAAAGTCGGGTGGCTCTCAGGGCATTGGTTTTGCCATTCCATCGAATATGGTCGCCACGGTTGTACGTTCGGCGAGCAAAGGTGAGCGCAGCATCATGAAGCCGTGGTTGGGCGCTGCCTATCAAGATGTGACAGCAGAGATTGCTGAATCGCTTGGGTTGCCTGCGCCGCGCGGCGCGCTCATCAGCAAGATATATGATAGCTCACCTGCCGCACGTGCCAAGTTGCGTATTGGCGATGTGATTAAAACATTTGACGGTGAGGTGATTGATTCGGTGCGTGAGTTGCTCTTTCGTGTCGCCATTACTCCGCCCGACAAACCAGTGCCGATGACCATTTTACGCGAAGGAAAGATGGTGCAAACTACCATCACCCTCACATTGCCGCCCAACACGCCCGCACCTGACAACCAGACCATCAAAGGCAATAATCCGCTCTCTGGCTATGAGGTGGCGAATCTGTCGGTGCGTATGGCAATAGAGCAGGGCTTGGGCATCGAAGCGCGTGGTGTGGTCGTCGTCGATGGCGCCAACCCTTATGGTTTCCGCAAAGGCGATATTATTGTTAAGGTGAATGGCACCGAGGTGACCAGCAGTAAACAGCTTGTGACGTTGCTCAATGCCCGCGCTGCCTTTTGGGATATTGTCTATCAACGCGGTGGTAAACTTGCGCGCCTACAGATAAGGTAATATAAGGGTAGATGAAACGAGGTCAGGAGACCGAGTCAGCCTTGAGCGTCACGAAGTGACACGCCTATTGCGTAGCGCAGGAGCGCGAAGCAGGGGCAATAGGAAACTTCTATGAATAATACAGTCTCACTTTTTGCCGACACTACCCATATTCCATTGGCGGAGCAACTGCGTCCAAAGACCTTTGATGAGGTGGTTGGGCAGGCCCAAGTGCTGGGTGATGAGGCGGTGCTGGGGCGGATGGTCGCACAAAAGCATTTTGTCTCGCTTATTTTCTGGGGACCTCCAGGGTGCGGCAAAACGACCCTTGCCCGATTAATTGCTGAGGCAAGTGGGTGCGAGATGGAGACAATCTCCGCCGTGACTTCAGGGGTTGCTGACCTCAAAAAGATATTTGAACGTGCGACGCAGATGAAGGAAGCAGGGAAACAAACGCTTCTCTTCGTTGATGAGATTCATCGTTTTAACCGTGCGCAGCAAGATGCGTTTTTGCCGCATGTGGAAAATGGTACGATATTGCTAGTCGGTGCAACAACCGAAAACCCATCCTTTGAACTGAACTCGGCGTTGCTCTCGCGTTGTCGTGTGGTGGTGCTGGAGCGTTTGGGGTATGACGATTTACTTGCGCTTATAGCCAAGGCTGAAGCGCATTTGGGACGCAACCTGCTGCTCACTGACGATGCCCGCGAACATCTACCTGCATTGGCAGATGGTGATGGTCGCTATATGCTCGGTCTGTGCGAGGAGCTGCTTGCTGCAGGCATGAAGAAGCCGCTTGATAAGGCTGCACTAGCTGCCTTCGTGCAGAAGCGTGTCCCACTCTATGATAAAAGCCAAGAGGGGCACTACAACCTCATTAGTGCGCTGCATAAGAGCATGCGTGGCTCGGATGCGGATGCGTCGCTCTATTGGTTTTGCCGTATGTTGGATGGTGGTGAAGATCCGCGTTATATCGCACGGCGTTTGGTGCGCTTTGCGGCGGAGGATATTGGCATCGCCGATCCACAAGCGATGATATTAGCGGAGGCGGCGCATAAAGCTTATGAGAGGCTTGGTTCGCCAGAAGGAGAGTTATCGCTCGCGCAATTGGTGATTTATATGGCGACTGCGCCGAAATCAAATGCAGGATATGCAGCTTTTAAGGCTGCGATGAAAGATGCAAAAGCGACAGGATCGCTGATGCCGCCCGCACATATTTTGAATGCACCCACAGGGCTGATGAAAGATTTTGGCTATGGTGAAGGCTATGAATATGATCATAATGCAGCTGATGGATTCTCGGGACAAAATTATTTTCCTGATGACATAGAACGCAGAAGCTATTATCAACCAGTCGAACGTGGCTTCGAACGCGACATCGCCAAGCGCATGGAATGGTTTGCCAAGAAGCGTGGAGAACGAGAAGAGAGTTAACGAGGACAGGATGTCCGAGTCAGCCTTGAACAAAGTCTATTGCCCGTGTAGACGCGCTTTCAGCACGATGCAGGAGCAAGGAAAGAAGAGAAAAAACTATGCAGACATTATTATTCATAGGGGCGGGGGGCGCGTTGGGCGCTGTGCTTCGCTATCTGGTGGTGCTGGCATCGTCGCGCGTGTTCGGTGCCGGATTTCCCTATGGTACGATGACAGTGAATATTGTTGGTTCGATAGTGATGGGTATGATTGTCGCGCATGCTATGCATCATGAAAGCCTGTCAGGTGAGATGCGAGCATTGATCATTACAGGGTTCCTTGGTGGGTTTACGACCTTCTCAGCTTTTTCGTTGGATGTGGTAAGCCTGTTTGAACGTGGCGATAATTTAGCAGTGATAGGATATATAATGGGATCAATTATTCTCTCAGTAGTAGGGCTTATGCTCGGAATGTCGGTAGTGAAATGAGTATGAAAATAGAACGTGTAAGAGAAGCAGATGAAGATATTCGTTTGGATCGATGGTTTAAGCGCCATCATCCTGATTTGTCCCAAGTGTCGTTGCAAAAAGCATTGCGCAAAAAGGATGTGAAACTGAATGGCAAAAAAGTGGAGCCGAAACAGCATGTAAAGGCGGGTGATGAAATTACGATTAAACCGTTCGTGTTGGAGCAAGCATCGAAGCAGCGCGCCTCTGACCCAAAGGTGCATAGGCCTGAGAGCAAGCCACTAACTGATAAGCAGATTGAAGAAACCAAATGGATGGTAATGCATCAAACGGCTGATGCGATTGTGCTGAATAAGCCTCCTGGTATTGCGGTGCAGGGTGGTAGTGGCATCACTGATTCGATAGATGCGCGGCTTTATGCGTTGAAAGACGATCAGGGTAATCGCCCTAAATTGACGCATAGGCTTGATAAAGATACGAGCGGGTTGTTGTTGTTGGCTCGTAATTCAAAATCTGCGGCGCGCTATACCAAAGCATTCGCGGCGAAGCAGACAACTAAAATCTACTGGGCATTGGTGATGGGCTCGCCGGAACTTCGTGAAGGCACCATTGATTTGCCGATTGATAAGCAGCCGACAGGTGGCGGAGACAAAATGGTTGTGACCGATAAGGGCAAGCGTGCGGTGACGCATTATCGTGTTATTGATGCGCTGGGTCAAAACATGTCGTGGGTGGAGTTGATGCCCGTGACGGGCCGTACTCATCAGCTGCGCGTGCATATGATGGAGATTGGTCACCCGATTGTGGGTGATGGTAAATATGGTGGGCGCGAGGCGTTTCCGTCTGATACTGCGATGCGATTATCGAAAAAGCTGCACCTCCATGCGCGACGTTTGATTGTGCCTGATGAATTTGATCTCACTGCACCACTGCCTGAGCATATGTTGGAATCGTGGAAATGGTTGGGGCTGTCGAAAGAAGATGATGGTTATTCGTTAGCTGATAGGGATTAAATTATGACAGCTACTAAAATGCGTAAATTTTATGATGATGTTTCTGTTGAGAAAATGGAAGATGGCTGGTGCTTGTTGCTGGATGGCAAGGAAGTGCAGTCTCCTGCGAAAGACGGATTGCGTGTGAGCAATCAAGCGCTGGCTGATGCCATTTCTGAGGAGTGGCGCATGCAAGGTGAAGATATTGATTTGGAGAAGATGCCCAACACGCGGATGAGTTTTGGTGCGATGGATATCTCAAACGAAGAAGTAACGAACCTTCAAGTGCATATTGCCGGTTACGCCGAAACGGATTTGCTGTGCTATCGTGTGAGTGCTGATCAAGATAAGATATTGTCGCAGCGCCAAAATGCGGCATGGAGCCCGTGGCTGACCTGGGCAGAAAAAACATGTGATTTGTCTTTTGACGTGACAGAGGGCATTATGCCGATTGAACAAGCTGAGGAAACAATGGCATCTGTACGCAAACGCGTTGTGATGTTGTCGCAGTGGGAATTGGTGCCTATGGGCATCCTTACAGGGCAGCTGGGCTCCTATGTGCTAGCAGAAGCACTGAGAGAAGGTGCATTGGACATTGAGCAAGCTATTGCCGCCTCCTTCTTGGATGACGATTACCAGATTGAAAAATGGGGTGCAGACGAAGAGGCGGAACTAAAACATAAGAATGCTAAAGCTGAGATTCGTCATGTTGCAGCATTTTTGAGATTGGTTGGTTTAGATTAGACTTGGCGTGTTAACACTTTAGGTCGGTTGTCTGATATGCCTATAGGTGTTTTCGGCGGCTCGTCTATTGGGCAGTGCTGAGGCGCTGGGTATGGACACATTCTTAGTCCTTCGTCTTTTAATAAATCACGAAGGTCTATCACTGGTGGGTTTTGGGGGAGTTTGCCTTCATCCGCTTTCGGATTGTTGTCTTTTTTATTATTTTTATCAGACGTAAAAATGCTCCTATCAGTAATTATCAATAGGAGCATTCTAGCATGTTAGTATGACAGAATTGTGACAAGAACCTAGAAATCACCCGCGATTAAACGCACCATAAAGAGGTTGCGATTATATTCTACATCACCACGTGTGTCTGATTCACGGTCAGTATGGCTATAGCCTACGCCGACAGCGAACTGCTTGGAAAATTGATAGCGTACATCAATGCCGCCATCATAGATGTTGTCGACACGCCCAAGCGCAAGGCTAGGGCTGGCTTGGAAATCATTCTCAGTGGCACGCGCATAGCCTTCAACAGTTAGCAATGGTGAAATTTGATATTCAGCACCTGCTTTAAGGCGAGTACGCACGAGAGAAGATACGCCCGTATTAGTTACTTCTTCGATAGAGCGTCCAGCATCTGCTGTGAGGCGAAGAACGGGTGTTGCTTGCCAAAAACCCTTAATGTTAACAGCAAGGTCAGTCACGTCATCATATTCATCTGCATCATAGCTTTGTGACGTTACGCCAATATTAGCATCCAAGTGGTGAGTGGCGCGCTTGTCGCCCAATTCAACACCAACAAGTGCTGCATAACCTATTGAGTCACGAGCAACGGTTGCTGTGCTGTCAACTTGTTCGCGATATTCACGAAGGTTTCCTCGCACCTCAAGGTAAGGTAGGACAGCAGGTTGAATATATTTACCAAAACGTGCCCATGTGTCACCTTCCCAGCGATCACGGTCATCATTGATTGCGATGAGGCCATTGGTACGGCGGATATCGTAATAGTCATAGATACGACCTTCCACACCTACTTGGTATTTATAATCTTCTGGTGTGCGCTCCAAAAAGGTACCAATTTGACCATAGTGATAGGTTGTTGGCTCGCTCAAGTCATTTAACGGTTCATCATCGAGCGCACCAATATCGATATGTGCGTAACGGTAGCGTGCATAATTGTGGAGGGCTGAAACGTCGTTGATATCATAACGGAAGTTCGCGCGGACATCAGCATCTGTGTAGTTGTTTTGTGTATGGTCGCTATAGATACCATTCTCAACCATAGCTCTGACGGTGAGGTCATGATCGGCTAGATCCGTGCGCAAAATAAGCTCAGGACGCACGATAAAAATCTCATCCATTTGTTCATCAAATTTTTGCTTATTGATGTTGTCATCATAGGCAACACCAATAGATCCTCCAATGCTCAAACCCACTGCTGGGTTGATACGGCTTTCTTTAGCCACAGATTTCGCTGTTGATAGACGTGGGATTGCTGATTCACTACCTGCATCTGATGCCATTGCAGGGATGCTTGCGCCCATGATGCTTGTTGTAAGAAGTGATGTGACTAATAGCTGTTTCATAATATCCTCGATTTTGTTGTCTAGATATGTAGTTTTAGCGCGTATAGGTTAAGAAATGATAAACAACTCAGCTTATTTCAGCGAGTCTAATATGACTTGCGCTGCAGGATAGCCATTTTTCTCAGCTTTTTGTAACCATTTAGTCGCAAGTGTGATGTCTTTTTTCACACCAAGACCACGCGCATAGCCCAAACCAAGTTTATATTGTGCCTCTGTATTTCCAGCTTTTGCAGCTTTTTCATACCATGTGTAAGAGGTGGCCATGCTTTGTTTTACACCCAACCCTACTGCATAGGCATTCGCAATATTCATATAGGCTTTGGTGTCACCTGCTTCGGCGGCTTTCTCATACCATATAACAGCTTCTTTCATATCAGCCTTGCCTGTGAACCCACTTGAGTATGATTTGGCTACGATGTTGGCAGCACGGATATTTCCTGTATTTGCAGCTTTCTTGTACCATTTGATAGCTTCTACAGCATTCTTCTTTGTGCCTCTGCCTTCTGCATAAGCCGTTGCAACAGGGAAGTACGCCCCTTTATTGCCATAGCCTGCAGCTTGCTTGTAGAGTTGGAAGGCTTTGGATGCGCTCTTTGGCACACCGCGGCCTGTCTCATAGGCTTTGGCAATAGATAGAAGCTTTCCTGGGCTTTTCTTGAGTGCTTTTTGCATCCAAATATCTGCTTGTCTTGGGTTTTTTGCGACACCGCGACCATAGGAATAGGCATCAGCCACACGCATATAGGCAGATTGTTGCCCTAATTGTGCTGCTTTTAAATTCCATTTAAAGGCGTGGCTTGCATTATAGACGCCAGATCCTTTGTTAGTGTAAATGTCTGCCAGTTTTTTAACAGAGCCAACATGCCCTTGATTGGCGGCTTTCGTATAATAGTCTACCGCTAAGGTCACGTTACGTTTTGTGCCGACGCCGTTATTGTATATGTCGCCAAGTGCTGTGAGTGTGCCAATTGAATTGGAATCGCCAGATTTTTCGAGATATTGACGAGCTAGGGCAGGGTTGCGTGCAACGCCGCGACCATTGAGATACATGCGTCCCAGTTTTCCATAGGCTGATGTGTTGCCATTATGTGCCGCAAATTGATAGAGCTGGGCTGCTTTGGCAGGATTGGCAGGTGTACCAATTCCTTTGTCATAACTATCTGCAAGCTCATAGGCGATTTTTGCAGGGGTTGCTTTATAGGCTTCCGTGAGCAGCTTAAACGATTGTGCTGCCATAGCTGGTCGTGTGCCGCGCGCGCCAGATTTATAAATACGGGCAAGGGCTGCGGTTGCGCTCGGGCTGTTATGTTCTTTTGCACGTTTAAGCCATGATATGGCAGTATCAAGTATTTGCTTCGTATGTGCTGTGATGCCGCTCGCTCTGCGTCCAGTAAAAATAAGTTTAGAAGGGGTGGCCGGGTCGCGACGTGCAATATTTGCTGCTACATAATATTCGTCAACGAGCATCTTTCCATAGGCTTCCATGCTGCCTACATGTCCTTTTTGTGCGGCTTTAATATACCATGAACCAGCTTTGCTGATATTGACTATTTTTGTGCCATCTTCAAGGCCATGTTCATAAAGCGCGCCTAAATCTTTCATCGCATTGAAATCGCCAAGATGTGCTGCATCTTCCAATAAGGAGATTGCATCACCAGGGTGGTTGGCGCGTTTTTTCTCTGTCAGCCATAACCATGCGAGTTCAGATGATGCTTTGGCATCGCCTGATGCGATGGCTTTGCGGTACCATATTTCAGCTGTATTCAAGTTTTTCTCTACGACTTCACCATCGCGATACAGATGAGCTAGCATGATCATTGCGCTGGTGTCACCGGACAGGGCTTGCGCTTGATATTCACTCATAGCTTTGCGTAAATCACCTTGTGAGACATTATTCGTGCTCAAAGATTGACGTTGATTCATACGGGCTAAGGCAATACGTGAGCGTGGGTAGCGGTCTGCTACTGATTCATAAAGTTCGGCTGCTTTTCCATAATCGCGCGATACTTCGCCGCCGCTTTCATAGAGCTCTGCTAGCTTGTGGGTTGCAGGGTCGTAGCCAATGTCATGCGCTTGTTTGAGGAGTTGGAAATAGCCATTTCCTTCGCTGGCGGCTTTCTCGCTGCCGCGATAGATACGTGCTAGTTCATACAGCGCTTCACCTTTGACGCGTATGTCTGTTGCGTTAGTAATCGCGCTTTTATAAGCTGCTTCGGCACCATCGTAGTTTCCGTCTGTCGCGGCAGTGCGCGCTTGTGTTAATTGCCCTGCACCTTGCTTCTCTACGAGTGAAAATTGGCACCCTGAGAGTAAAGTACTTGCCAAACAGATGGTCGCTAGTGATAGTCTTTTCATATGAACTTCTCTTCTTAATACTATTATTTTGCGTGTTTTTTTGTTATTGTACGTTTTCTAATTGCCTCTATATAACACATAAAAATAAAAAAGTGTTAAAATAAATTAACTACTTGTTAAATTTTTTGTATTCGTTTATATAAGCGTCCAAT
The DNA here is from genome assembly GCA_937982385.1 of uncultured Rickettsiales bacterium. Taxonomy (GTDB): domain Bacteria; phylum Pseudomonadota; class Alphaproteobacteria; order Rickettsiales; family UBA998; genus CALJMC01. The sequence continues at coordinate 11,146 of CALJMC010000053.1, forward strand.
TAAAATAACGCAAGATGGATATGACTTAATGAAAGAATGGTATTGGCACTTAGCATATGTGATCGTGCTCCTTGGGACAGCAATGATGCTGCCACCCTTGGCGTGGGACCCGCAAGCAGCTGAATTCATTTTCATTATTGGCTTCCTTACAATGTGGCGTTATGGTTGGGGTTTCCTCAATTGGTGCCGCTTCCATATCTATACTAAGGTTACATTCCCTAAGTGGCGCGCAGCAGCAGATGCACTGGATGATGATGATCTTCCTCCCCATATATACCTCTTGGTGACAAGTTTCCGGATTGGTGCTGAAACGACACGTCGCGTTTATGATAGTGTGTTTGCAGAGGCTATTAATTACGGGCGCCCGGTGACGATTATTGCGTCTGTCGTAGAGCGTGGGGATCAGCATTTCATTAAAACAATGTTTGAGTCGTTTAGCCCGCCTGAGCATATTAAGCTGACATTCGTGCGTATCGCCGGGACAGGTAAGCGTGATGCGCTGGCATGTGGTTTTCGTTCTATCTCTAAAATGCAAATGAATGACAGTGATGTGGCTGCCGTGGTTGATGGTGATTCCATGTTGGAGCTGGGCGCACTTAGAAAAACAGTGGGTATTTTTGCTTTGATGCCTGACTTGGGTGCCATCACAACGGATGAAAGCTGTGAAGTTGACGGCAAATGGATTTTCAACGAATGGTACAGCATGCGTTTTGCGCAGCGTCATATGTATATGAGTTCGGTGAGTCTATCGCGTCGTGTGTTGACGCTCACAGGTCGTATGTCGATGTTCCGTGCCGAAATTCTGACGCGTCCTGACTTTATCGAGCGTGTTGAGTTGGACTGGGTTGACCATTGGCGCTTGGGTCGTTTTAAGTTTTTGACGGGTGATGACAAATCCTCGTGGTTCTATATGGCGAAGAAGGGCATTCCGATGCTCTATATTCCAGATGTGAATGTGGTGACGATTGAAACACCTCCGCATGATAGTTTTGTGAAAAGTTCTTTGGTGCTGATGCGCCGTTGGTTTGGTAATATGCTGCGTACTAATGGTCGCGCCATTGGTCTTGGCCCTGAGCCGTTAAATTTCTTTCCATGGTATACCGTGATTGATCAGCGCATTTCGA
>CALJMC010000054.1 GCA_937982385.1 uncultured Rickettsiales bacterium
GCTGGCGGTGGCTCCTGTGAGTGATAGCTGCGCATCGCGACATCTGAAAGACCTTGTGGCATTGCACTATAATTCGGGTTATATCCACGCATAGAACCGCCGCTCGGGGGACGCGATTGATATTGCATAGCATTAGGCAAGGACATCACTTGTGCCGAACCTAATGCAGAGGATGATACTGTGGTAGACGCGCGATGCCCCGCTTCATTGAGGGTATGTTTGAGCGCACCAATAATCAATCCCCGGATAGAGGCGGCATCTTTAAACCGCACTTCTGTTTTGGCTGGGTGTACATTCACATCGACCAGTTCTGATGGCAAATCAAGAAAAAGCACCACGACAGGATGGCGATCCCGCGCAAGGAAATCCTGATAGGCGGCACGCACCGTTCCTAGAATCAAGCGATCACGTACTGGACGACCATTAACGAACAAATATTGATAGGCTGTCGTGCCACGACTATATGTCGGGAGCGCTGCATATCCCGTAAGTTTGGCGCCCTCACGTTCGGCATCCACTTTCAGCGCATTTTCACCAAATTGTTTGCCCAGTAAGGTGGAGAGTCGCAGCAAACGTGCGTCTACCAACTCACCTTGTTCAGACCGCAAACGCTGCTTGGCCTTGCCGTCCGTGGTGAGCGTAAAGGCGATATGTGGCCATGCCATCGCCAAACGCTGCATAATATCATTCACCGCCTGAGACTCACTGCGTTCCGTTTTCATGAACGCTAAACGTGCAGGTGTCGCATAAAACAAATCACGCACTTCAAGCAACGTGCCTTTATCGAGCGCAGCGGGTTCAGGGTCATGCACATCGCCACCTTCCACACGTAATTCCCATGCATCATCTGCCCCTTTGGCACGGCTGGTAATGCTCAAACGACTGACAGAGCCAATAGACGGAAGAGCTTCCCCACGAAAACCGAGATGCTTTACACGCAGTAAATCATCATCGGGAAGTTTGGAGGTCGCATGGCGTTGAATACACAGCAGCAGCTCATCCCGCGTCATCCCTTTACCATTATCGCGCACCGAAATCAAACGTCGTCCGCCTGCTTCAATCATCACATCAATAGTGGTTGAGCCTGCATCAATCGCGTTTTCGACCAGTTCTTTCACCACAGACGCCGGGCGCTCCACCACCTCGCCCGCCGCAATGCGGTTGACCATGGTTGGCGGGAGAACACGTATCGCAGACATATTATTTCAAGCCTTCTAAGTAGCTTCGTGCTAGGTTTTTACCTTCTTCAACGGCAGGCTGATCATACGGATTAATGCCCATAATATCGGCCGTCAAAATCACTTCAAGCATCCAATGCATCATCAGCGCGCCCATAGTCGCTGCCGAAGTATAATCATGCATTTTAATCGTGCGCAACGCGCGATTGTTGCGAATAAGTGTTTGCGTCGTACCTTCTTGTAATGCCTCTAACACATCACCCATCGTGCGTCCGTTCAGATACGGTACGGGTGGGTTTTTCTGCTCTTCAATTTTCAGCCCTGTGCCGCGCTGGTCGCTCGTTACCAGCGTGAACCATTTGTCATCAGGGCCCTCAAGGAAAAGCTGAAGCATGCTATGTTGATCCACCGCGCCACGCGCTGTCAGCGGGGTGATGCCTTTGCCTTGCTTGCCCAAACTCTCAGAGACGAGCTGTTTATACCAATCACCAAACTCACGCAGATGGTCGCAATAGGGCATAAAAGTTGAGATCGGACGACCATTCTCGAGATGATAGGCACTCAATGCTGCGCCCAAAGCCGCATGGCTTTCATCGACCGCTGCCGCCTCTAACGTTTGCTGGAGCGTGGTTTGCGCACCTTCACGCACTGCCGCAACATCAATGCCAATGCAGGCTGCTGGGAACATTCCCACCACAGACATCACGGAATAGCGTCCGCCAATATTGGGGTCATGCGGGACGATAGGAATTTTATAGCTCTCGGCTAAATCATGTAGCGCAGATTGTTTCGGCTCCGTAATGGCATAGAAATGACGGTGTATTTGATCTCTTCCAACATGTTTTTCCATATGCTGCAAGGAAATCATCGCATGCATCAACACTTCTGCCGTGCCGCCTGATTTACTAATCAGAATAAAAATCGTCTTTTCAGGTTCGATATTACGATACACAAACTCAGCGGTCGCAGGGTCTGCATTATCCAACACGTGAAAGAATGGTTCGCGCAGAGAATTACGCGTGCGCTCGAGCGATGCCAAGGCATTCGCACCGAAGCTAGAACCGCCGGTGCCAACAAGCACCAAATGACGACAGCCCCTGTCCTTCACTTCCGCTGCTAAACGCATCACGTGCGCCATGGACTCTTCATTGGAGGGCTCATGTAAAAACGGAAAGCGCTGTGACGCATAATCCTGCTGCAAATTAATCATCGCATCCTGCGCCTTTTGCAAAATACGGTTCCATTGTGGTTCGTTTCTTACACCGCCACCAAAGGCATCATCGATATGTTGATCATAATGCATCATCACACTCACTTAATTTCCAGTTGTTACAATCAGCAGCTTCTCAGGAGATAACAAGGTGCGCGCCAAACGATTGACATCATCAAGCGTCACCGCATTCATATAACTATTTCGTTTTTCAAGATAATCCTCACCCAAATCATCAAGTTGCATGGTCAAAAGATATTGCACCAAAGATTTGTTGCTCGCAAGATTTAATGGAAATGACCCGCTCAAATAACGTTTAGCCGTTGCGAGCTCTTCTTCTGTGAAACCCTTCTTAGCAATCTTTTGTGTAGTTTCTTTAAGAAGTTTGACTGCTTTTTTTGCCTGATCATGGCGAGTTGCAAAACTCCCTTTGAGCATTCCACCTTTATCATAGGAGGCGAGCCCCGTCCCTACTGAATAGGCAAGCCCATGCTCACCACGAATCACAAGCGACAATTTAGACGTCAAGCCACTCCCACCCAACATGTGGTTGAGGATATAGGCAGCATAAAAATCAGAGTTATCACGTTTAACACCTTCCCAACCAAACTGAATTTCAGTCTGCGCGTTAGGGTGGTCAAAATGAAATGTTTTTCCGTCTCCAAGCCAAGGCGCTGCCGTCAATTTTGAACGTTGTTCACCACCCTTAGAAAGTAGGCCAACATAGCGTTTTAACACAGAAGAGAGTTCCTTTTTGCTAATGTCACCCACGACAGAAACATTCAGATTTGCAAGAGTGAATGAGGCGTTGATATAATCACGCACATCATCAATGGTGAGCAGTTTGAGGGTCTCCGCCGTTCCTCGTGCCTCGGCATGATAGGGATGCGCACCAAATGCTTTATCGGAGAAATGGCGCGATGCCATATAGCCTGCACGCTGTTGCAATATGGTTAGTTCTGTGACCATCCGCGCCTTCACACGTTCAAATGAAGCCTCATCAATACGCGGCTTACTCAAGGCTAACGACAATAACTCAAACGCACGCTCTTTATGTTCACTTAGTGTTTCGAGTGAGATAATAACATTATCTTGCCCAACGCTAGCACCCATCTCAATCGCGTCACGATCGAGGGCAGAGTGGAACGCTGTGCTATCCAAATCACCTGCACCTTCAGTCAATAAACGTACTGCCAAAGTCGCTAAACCACGCTTTTCTGGCACCATATGCGCCGCGCCCACCTCAGAAAAGACAAGCCTCACAGAGAGGATCGGCACCGATCTCTCTTCAATCAACCACGCATCTTTGCCTTGTACATAAGGCGATTTTTGAACATCGTTCACACCCGCATGGGCAATATGGGATGCAAAAATAATAATCAGAATGACGAGGAGAGTACGCATTATTCTTTACCTCCATCAGGGAGGAGTCGCCCGGTCACAGATTCGGCATATAAAAGCTGTTCGCGCATGGCTTCAATCACATCTTCCTCCTCCACAGCATCAATATGCGCACCCCAACCGTTAAAAAACGTTTCTCCCATATCGAGCATTACTAACTGCCCAAATAAGAATGCCATATTTTCAATGCCATCACGGGCATAAATAGTTTCCGCCTTCAGACGGTTCTTAGTGCGCAACAATGAATCATCCGAAACACCCTTGCTAATCACGCCTTTTAACAATGCCATATAGGCTGCCTCTGTCTCATCTAACGTTACCCCTTCAGCCGGCGTGATAGATGCGGAAAAGACGCCTGGGCCACGCGCGAACGCATCATAGGATGCGGAGGCTGAAGTCGCTTTTTTGGTGTTTACCACTAAATCTTGATGCATCAGGCTCGACTTGCTGCCACCCAATAATTCCGCCAGCACGACACGGGTCATAATTTTCTTAACATCGGTCATACCCCCAAAACTAGGCGCCACATACATCCGCGACCAGCTTTCTTTGGCAATATCCTCGCCCGTAAGCGTCACATATTCTGACGTCTCACGCGGCGGCTCTTCGACCCAATTACGGTCTGGTTTTGGGGTGCCATCAGGGGCTTTCCACTCACCGAAATGCTGCATAGCGAGCGCTTTGGCTTCCGACATATTAATGTCACCCGCCATCACGATCACCGCATTGTCTGGACGATAAAAACGATAATAAAATGCCATCACATCTTCGTATGTCAACCCGAGCATCTCATGCTTCCAACCAATCACGGGAAAGCGATATGGATGATTACGGAATAAGGTTGCACGCGTAATCTCACGCAAACGTGCTGAGGGATGATTCTCAGTACGCATACGGCGCTCTTCCACCACCACTTCACGCTCATTAACAAAGCTGTCACGCTCTGGCTGCAAATGCTGCAAACGCTTGGACTCTAACGCCATAATCTCATTGATATGTCTTGCCGCAACCGTCACATAATAGGCGGTATAATCTTGTCCTGTGAATGCATTATACTTGCCGCCATAGCGCTGAACAGTCTCTGAATATTCACCATCCTTAAGCCCTTTGGCACCTTTAAACATCATATGTTCAAGATAATGTGCAACGCCCGACACACCGCGCGGCTCATCTGCAGCGCCGGCACGAAACCACACCATATGAGTGATGACTGGTGCGCGTCGGTTTTCTAACACCACCAACTTAATGCCATTATCAAGGATTGTTTCTTGCACGCTTAGCGGCTCAGCAGCATGCGTAATAATCGGGGGGAATAGAAGAAAAATACAACAGAGAGTCAGGCGTATAGCTGTCATTTCCTAGAACCATTTCATCATACGCTGTAGGGGCGTATCATCTGCAGGGTCATCAAGCTTCACATCACCCTCATTGGCGGCCTTACCTTCTTCCTTGTTGGAAACAAGGCGTTCAGCTTCTTGAGGCGCATCAACTACGGCCTCATCCATAACGGTGTTTTCACCTTTGAGCGCATCCCATACAGATTCACTCTCAGCAGACTGCTTGGTTTCCCATGCTTCTTGCTTGAGCTTACTGCGGATATCAGGGTCGGCATCATTCGCACCTGTGCGGCTCAACAGCTGCTCTTCAGCAGTCGAAGGCAAATCATTTGTAGACACAGACGCCACGGGTACATCCGTTTCTTGCGTTGTGATAATAGGTTCCGGAATGGACAATCTCAAATCATTCGCACCACTTGTGCCCAACACCTCTGATGCATCAACGGCACGCAAGGTCTCGTCGGGCGAAGGCACTTCTGGCAAAGTTATCTCTGCTTCCAACACCTTCTTTGCTTGCATATCGGCACGTGCAGCGTCAGGCGTTTCAGCCCCGGCACCAGGCGGCAGCAAATAAAACTCTTTAGGAACAGTCAATGGAGGACGCGAAACCACCGCGAACTCATCAGGCGACGTACGGTCTAGCCCGAGCACATCACGTACGTTTGAGCCACCCTTGCCGCAGCCGCTAAGTGCAAGCAGCAAAACTGCGGAAATACTAGAATATGTGATACGATGTTTCATACTTTATATATGTAGTATATTCAGCGGTAAAATCAAGCCCCGCGAAAGGACCGCCACAACAGAAATGCAACACCTATGAAGATGAAGCTGTCCGCCATGTTAAATGCAGGCCAATGATAGCCTGAGATATGGAAATCAAAGAAATCTGCTACCGCGCCATAATTGAATCTATCTATGGCATTCCCTACTGCACCACCAATGATTAACCCCAACCCTGCGGCAGTGAGTTTATCAACTTCTTTCCACATCCAAAACACCATCACAGTGGCGACAGCCAATGCCATGAATGCAAGTGGATAGCGCGCATCATATTCGGCGAACATACTAAAACTTACACCCTTATTCCACGCCATCACGAGATTACAAAAAGACGTCACCTCCATCGGGACAAAATCACGAGACTCCATCAATGCAATCAAAGCGAATTTATTCCATTGGTCGATGATGAGCGCTGCCACCGCTAGCGCCACTCCCAAAGGGCGGTGTGTGATGATATGTTTTTCTGTTGGGGTCTCTCTTAATTCCAGCTCAACCATTGTTCTGCCTCCTTCGCATCTGTTGCTATCTGCGCTTTCAGCGCGGCAATGCCATCAAATAGGTGTTCACCCCTAATGTGATGCAACAGCTGCACTCTTAGACGTTGCCCATAAATATCGCGATCAAACTTAAACCCATGCACCTCTAAACGGGGCGACTCACCACCAAAGGTTGGCCGCATACCAAAATTTGCGACGCCCTCATGCCACGTTTCATCATGTTCGTATGATAAATTATCGACGACCGCAAACCGCACCGCATAGACGCCATATGCAGGCGCAAAAGCATGACGAGACGGGAGAATGTTCGCAGTAGGAAAACCTATCGTGCGCCCACGCTGATCGCCTCTTCGTACACGCCCTACTATTTCATAAGGGCGCCCTAGCATTGCAGAAGCTGACATTATATCACCTTGTCGGAGAAACTCTCTAATACGCGAAGACGAACAAGTCATCACGCGTTCCGGCACAGCAACGCGCACCGCATTCATCGCGTGATAAGTAAAGTTATGTTTCAACGCATGCGCACCCAGCGTATCACTATTTCCGCTACGTTTATGACCAAAATAAAAATTATCGCCGGTGGTAATATGTTTGGCGGATAAGGCCTCCACCAAGATCTTCGTAATAAAAGTATCCGCATGCAACGCGGCCAAGTCCTTATTGAACCGTAAGGCAAAATGATAGTCTATAGCATGCTTTTCAAAACGGCGCGCCTTAACATGGAATGCCTCGAGCATGAACGGCGCTTCTTCTGTCGCAAAATAGCGCCGCGGGTGAGGCTCAAACGTCATCACTGCAGAGGGAAGAGAAAGTGCTTTGGCTTGGCTCAACATATTATTCAGCACCGCCTGATGCCCGATATGCATGCCATCAAAATTGCCAATTGCTAGGGCAATGCCGTCAGTCATCGGCGCAGTAACGTCGCGAATGAGGCGCATCATATTACCCTTCGATTGACGATTCTTCAAACCCGACCGAGCGCGCATCAAGATATATCAATATCGGAGCAGCGATATAGATGGAAGAGTAAGTACCAACGACCACGCCAAAGAGGAGCGCTGCGGAAAAGCCTTTAATCACCTCACCGCCAAAAATTACCAATGCACCAGCCGCTAGAATGGTCGTACCCGCTGTGAGCAAAGTGCGTGACAGAGTCGCATTGATTGATTCATTGATGATATCTTCCAATGAACGCTGTTTATAACGACGCATATTCTCACGAATACGGTCATAAATCACCACAGAGTCATTAATGGAATAACCAATAATAGTAAGGATGGCTGCAATGGAGGTAAGCCCAAAATCAAAGCCTGAGAGCACAAAGAAACCAACAGTTAAAATGGCATCATGTACGAGCGCAATCACGGCACCCAAACCAAACTGCCACTCAAAACGGAACCAAATATACATCAACACTGCTACGAATGCTACCAGCAGCGACATATAGCCCGAACGCACCAACTCTTGGCCAACTGATGGACCAACATAATCGATTTGGCGGTATTCCGCGTCTGGCACAGAACCTGACACAACATCCTTGATTTGCGCGACAAGCTCGGCCTGACCTTCACTACCATCGGACTGTACGCGGACCAATATTTCGTGCTCCTCACCCAAATGCTGAAGAGAAACTTCACCAAAATCACCTTCCGCTAATGCTGTGCGCAATGGCGAGAGGTCAATCGCCTGTTCTGAGCGGATATCCATCAAAACGCCCCCAGTAAAATCAATCCCCAACTCCAAACCACGCGAGGAAAACAAGCTTATCGTCGCCGCAATCAAAATAGCGGAAAAAATGAAGCCAATCTTACGATGGCGCATGAAATTAACAGTCGTTTTTTCGGGAAAGAAGCGAAGTGGGAAAGCCATAAATACCTACTAAAAATGAAATGGCGCCACCCTATGCTTAAGCAGGTAAGACCATATTGCTATAATATTGCCACACGTTGTAGCAGATATAACCAGTAAATAAAATGATTCCTTCATTTTTGGAAATACGACGCCCCGAGAGCATAAATGCAATCAAGGCGACGGTTACCATCAACATAATCCAAATCTCAGTTTCCAAGAATTGCGACGCTACTGGAATAGGTGACACTAGTCCAGCCACCCCACCAATGACAGTGATGTTAAAGAGGTTACTTCCCACAATGTTTCCGATGGCTAAATCAGCATGTTGGCGGCGCGCTGCAACAACGGCAGTTACCAATTCAGGTGCAGACGACCCTACTGCCAACACAGTAAGTCCAATGACCGCCTCTGGCACACCAATATTTGCAGCCAAGATACTGGCACCTGCCACGAGAATTTTTGAGCCAAATACAAGTACTGAACAGCCGGCAACAATGAACAGAATACTTTTCCATGCGGACATTTCAATATCTGTTTCGCCCTCAAGCTCTTCCAGCATTTCTTGTTCGTCCCCACGCTTGACTGAGTGAAAAATATGGACCGTATAGGCAATCACAATACCTAAGAAAATAAGCGCTTCAAAACGTCCGAGCATTTGGTTTGTCATACAGAAAAAGAGGAACAAGCACGTTGCCACGAGCATGAGTGGTGCATCACGTTTGACAAGTTTAGCATCTACAGCAATGGGATAAATCATCGCCGTCACACCAAGAACCAGAAGAATATTCGCAATATTGCTACCAATAATATTTCCCAACGCAATGTCGGGATGGTTGGTAAGCACCGCTTGCACACTGATAAACATCTCAGGCGCTGAGGTTCCAAAAGACACGATGGTCAAGCCAATAATCAAGGTGGGAACGCCAAAGTTTTTAGCAATAGACACCGCGCCACGCACGAGCCCCTCGCCGCCAAGCACGAGCATAACTAATCCAATAATGACCTGTATTAATGCTTCCATGATACCCTGATAGTTAAATTAGCTGTATGAATCATACAAATAAAGATAATGTTAGTTCGTGATAGTTTAGCGCGCTATAACTGTCAATGAAATCGCACGTTTACTGGCCTTAATTGCGTTTAATTAATCGTTGGATACGAAAATATGTCGCTGTTACGTTCCTCATTAATTGTTGGAAGCATGACAATGCTCTCGCGGGTCTTCGGATTCGTACGTGATGTTCTCGTCGCCAATATTCTCGGCGCGAGTATTCTCACCGATGCGTTCTTTGTTGCCTTCAAACTGCCCAACTTACTGCGGAGACTCTTCGCTGAAGGAGCATTTAACGCAGCATTCCTGCCCATGTTTGCAGGCATGCTCAAAAAGGATGGCAAAGACGTCGCCTTGCGTTTCGCCTCGCACGCAGCATCCTTCCTTTCATTGATACTCATTGTCGTGTCTATGGCTGCCATCGCCGCCATGCCGTTTGTTATTATGATAATTGCCCCAGGTTTTGAGCATGGCTCTGATCTCTTCACACTCACCGTTGAGCTTTCGCGCATCACCTTCCCCTATCTCTTTTTTATCTCACTCGTCTGTTTGCTGGGCGGAGTGCTCAACAGTGTCGGAAAATTCGCTGCTGTCGCCGCCACGCCTATCTTAATGAATATCGCAATTATCTTTGCATTGCTCTTCTTACGCGAAAGCTCTGAGACAGGCGCGCACGCCCTTGCCTATGGTGTGCTTATCGCAGGTATTGCACAATTTTTATGGCTCGTGGTCGCTTGCATTCGCGCAGGTATGTTACCTCGTTTTGCGGTGCCGCAACTCACGCCCAACATCAAAAAACTTCTGGTAATTATTGGTCCTGCAGCACTCGGCGCAGGTGTTGCCCAAATTAACATTCTCATTGATATGATTATCGCATCCAAATTTGAGAATGCAGTGTCTTTTCTCTATTACGCAGATAGACTCTATGAATTGCCACTTGGCGTGATTGGTGTCGCGGTAGCAACGGCGTTGCTGCCAACACTCTCAGGACATATTCAAGCAGGTGAACATGCGGAGGCATCACAAAAGACTGATCAAGCGATTACACTGGTGATGCTGCTCGGTATTCCCTCATGCTTTGCGCTACTGAGCATTGCCGACCCCATCATTCAGGTAATTTTTGAGCATGGTGCCTTTGACGCCGCTGACCGTGCGGCCACTGCCCCTGCCCTTATTGCTTATGCAGCGGGCATTCCTGCATTTTTGCTTATCAAAATTTTCGCGACGCATTTTTATGCCGCGCAGGACACCAAAACGCCGGTCAAAATTGCAACGCTTTGTGTTGGGGTGAATCTTGTGCTTAATCTCATTCTGATGCAATATATTCAGCATGTGGGCTTGGCTGTCGCCACTTCTATTGCAGGCTGGCTCAATGCGTTGCTCATGGGGCTATCACTCTCTAAACGTGGTGCATACCACCCTGCCCCTGCCGTATTTTCTACCATCGGAAAACTCATCACTTCAGCATTAGTGATGGTAGTGGTACTAGAATTGGTACGTATGAGCGTATCCAGCATGCTAGATGCGCCGCATATTCCCGTTCAGGCATTTGCGCTGATTGCTATCGTTGGAAGTGGTATCATCATTTATTTTGCAACGGTGTTCGCAACGGAGGCGATTAGTCCTCAAGCGGTAAAGCAGATGCTGCGGAAGTCGTAAGCCACACTAAAAGCGCGCCACCAACGACGATACGGTAATAGGCAAAGCCTTTGAAATCATGATTTTCAAGAAACTTCAGCAGCCATTTCACTGCCATCAAACCTGAGATAAATGCGGTGACAAACCCAATACCAATAAGCGACATATCGTCCATATTGAGCACATCACGGTTTTTATAGAGATCATAGAAGGTTGCGCCAAACATAGTTGGGATAGCGAGGAAAAAGGAGAATTCGGCGGCAGATTTACGGGTCGCACCGAGCATGATTGCCCCCATAATGGTAGCACCCGAACGCGAAACACCCGGCACCATGGCAAGCACCTGAAAACAGCCTATGCAAAATGCGAGCTTATAGGAAAATTGGTCGACATCATCATGCT
>CALJMC010000055.1 GCA_937982385.1 uncultured Rickettsiales bacterium
CATTTTTCTATTTCCCTTATACTCCCAAATTATTACAATTTGATGACAATGCTGCATTTTTCGTCTATGTGCATGGCATGAACAGTTTAGGACTAGATAAAAAACCAGAGGAAACTCGCGTAGTGGTTGCCATGTCGGGCGGGGTGGATAGCTCGGTGGTGGCGTGTATGCTACACGCGGAGGGCTATGAGGTGATTGGCATCACGCTCCAGCTCTATGACCATGGTGCGATTATCCAAAAGAAGGGTGCGTGCTGCGCGGGGCAAGACATCCATGATGCGCGGCGCGTCGCAGAAAAGCTCGGCATTCCGCATTATGTCTTCAATTATGAGGATAAGTTTAAAGATGCGGTGATGGATGATTTTGTCGAGACGTATTTGGCAGGTGAGACGCCCATTCCGTGCGTAAAATGTAATCAATCGGTGAAGTTCCGCGATTTGCTTGGCTCGGCGCGTGAGCTTGGAGCAGATGTGCTCGCCACGGGACATTATGTGCAGCGCACGATGGGTGAAGATGGTATTTCTCATTTGCGTCGCGGGGTGGATGAAACCAAAGATCAGAGTTATTTCTTGTTTGCCACCACACAAGACCAGCTCGATTTTCTACGTTTTCCGCTCGGTAATCAATCGAAGGATATTACGCGTGAGACAGCAGAAAAATTTAACCTCCCCATTTTTGACAAGCCGGACAGCCAAGATATTTGTTTTGTTCCTGAAGGTGATTATAAGAGCGTGATTGAGAAGCTTCGCCCCGGCTCAGGTGCCCCAGGCGACATCGTGCATATTAATGGTGAGGTTGTTGGGCAGCATGACGGCATTATCGGCTATACAGTTGGTCAGCGGAAAGGGTTGGGTGTGTCATGGCATGAACCGCTTTATGTGGTGAGGCTAAACCCCAAAGAAAAGCAGGTGATTGTAGGGCCAAAATATGCGCTTGAGACAGAGCAATTCAACATTCGTGATGTGAATTGGCTTGGATCAGACCTTCCTGTTGGTGTGCCAATGGATGTGATGATTAAATGGCGCTCGGTGCAATCTCCTCGTGAGGCATCATTGGCATATTTAGGCAATGGTGAGGCGAGCATCTCGCTGGTGAAGTCTGAGGCGGCCGTCGCTCCCGGTCAGGCATGCGTGGTCTATGATGGTGACAGAGTGCTCGGCGGTGGATGGATTACCCGAAAAGCTGCTTAAAACTAAGGCTGATAGGTGAGCGCTTGCATGCCTGTTGCTTCTTGCTTCACCGACAGTCCGTCATTATGGGTTTCAATCTCGGGTCCCCATTCATGTACTAAGCGTTTTTGCATGGCTTCTAGGCGCATAATTTTACTTTGTTGTGAGAGTTCAATAATCATTTCGGCGATGATAGGGCAGAGCCATACCAACAAATATCCTAACCCCGCATAGCTGTATATTACCAGCCATGTTTGCATGTCGGTTGCCATATTCTCGAAACCATTCCATGTGTTGCCGTTTGCCATAAGCTGCGCGACATACGATGCCATCCCACCGATATTACAGGCAATGACTGATTGATAATAGCGACGCGTTTCCGATAAGTCGCCGTAATAAGCTGCAAAAGAGGGGATAATCGCGATTAACAGGAATAAAAAAGTACTTTTGATGAAGACGATAGCCATCATCCCCACGATGATGAACAGCGTGACCGTACCTTTTCCCATTTTTCGAACTTTAAGTTCTTGTTTTGCCATATGTTGTTCCTATAGAAAATGTTCTTTGAGTGCGAAATAAACCGAGAAAACCAGCACTGCAAAAGAGATGATTGCGGCAATGGCGGTGCCTTTTCGGTTTGCCGCTGCTTTAAGATGTTCCACATTTTTCATTTTATGAATTTTCATCGAAGTGGATGCAAAAAGTTTGCATGCGCGCTCGAATCCTTCTTTATCGCTTCTTAATGCGGGAGTGTTGATGAAATAATGCAATACTTGCGTCAGGCTGCCCATCTCCGCCGCTTTTTTAAGTTCTTGCCCCATTGCTTCGCGCATTCTGATGCCTTGAATGTCGTTCACAAGACGGTGCGTTCGAATAGCCGCCCAATGTGCTAGTCCTTGCAGTTTCTTTAATTTTTCGGTTTTTTGTGCATGAGCGAGAATTTGAATGACATGCAGTTCTGCATTATTGGCAATGTCTGGGAACTTTGTGAGTGCCTTGAATTTTATATCTTTAAACATGCTCGCACGACTGGCACAGAAGGCTGCCAAGTGACGATCCATCAAGCTATCATCCGCAGTTTTTGCCAAAGCTAGGTGATTAAGTGTTAGCAGTAATTCTCGATTATTGGAGATAAAATAGCCTTGCGTGATTGGCGACATGCAGGGCAGGTTTGGATTCATGTCGTAAAGTGCGCGTTCAATGCCAAAACCAAAAGCTTTCTTCTGAAGGTTCTGGCGGGCTTTGTCCAATATCCATAAAATATCAGCATTTTCGTTATAGACTGTGGTGCTTAAATCCGCCTGAACGGTAGGTAAATCATAGCTGATAGCACTCAATATCGCATTCATCATTTCGCTGTTTTTACTACAAAGCGCTGTCGCAATCATATAGCCTATGCTGCTGATATGAAAAGAAGAGCCATCTACTCGCATAGGGCCGCTACTATCAAGGATAAGCACCGCGCGTGCTACGAGTTCACCATTATGTTTGTTGGCCGATGATTTCTTGCCGCCTGTATTGTCAACGGCGCGCTGCAATTGGGTGCTTTGTTCTTTTTTATTGAGGTTTTGTTCAAGCCATCGCCCAATGTTAGCGTGACGTATGAAGTCTTTCGAGGCATCCCAATGGGTAAAAAAACCATGCGCCAACGATCGTGCGCTATAATAGTTGTTATTGGAGAATTCAAACGGGCGAGATGCCTCCGTCGAGGAGGACATCTGCACGAGATTATAACGTTTCCCTCCCATCCAATTAATAAGGAAGTCTCCGTTCCAGCGTTCAGAAAGATTAGAATTCATGCTTCCCAAAATGTAATCACTGATGCTGTTGGGAATGCGACGCTTCATGCTCATAAGGTAGACAGCGCCATGTTCTAGCAATGTTTCAGTAAATGCTCTTTGACTCATTTCCCTAATCTTCACTAAGCCAAATGTTGATTCTATACCTAGAACGCCCAACGCATAGACATCGGTTTTATTGTTGCCTTTGCCTTTGCCCTCTAGTTGCGCAGAGGCACGCTCAGGCGGTTCATAAGTATATTCTTGATGAATGCCGCATGGGGCAGAAAGTGATTCTCCAAGTGTGAGTTTATTACCTATCCAAATATTGTCAGGATGAATATGCCCGTGACACAGATTATGTACACCAAGCTTTTCAACAATTTCAGTAAGGGGTGCTAAGATATTAGCGAGAAAATATTCGTCTTTAAGGATTTGATGCTCTCTAAAGAGCTCTGATAAGCGCGTGCCATTTGGTATTTTGAAGATAAACACGTAGCGATATTCTTCTGCCGCACTGACTTTAACAACGCCATGGGCAATAGGGTTTGTAAGGCTATCAATATCAACACGTTTAAATTTATCAAGGTCACTCATGCGCGGGGGGTGTTCGGGATGGCAAATCGCGGCATAGAGTTTTTGTTCAGGTGCTTTTT
>CALJMC010000056.1 GCA_937982385.1 uncultured Rickettsiales bacterium
AAACACCGTCAGGTAATGCTTAATCTTGCGATGAACTTAAAAGCAATATTATCACAGCGCCTAATTCCAACACATAAGAATGGTCGTGCAGTTGCTGTAGAAGTATTGCTGAATGAAGGGGTCATGCGCGAACTCATTCGCAACGGCGATATCAAAGAAATCAAAGAAATGATGGATAAAAACTCTGACATCGGCATGCAAACCTTTGATAAAGCCATCTTCTCATTGCTCGAAAAAGGTTTGATTAGTGAGGGAAATGCTATTGCTTACGCCGATAATGAGGCACATCTACGCTTAATGATTATGAAGAAAAAACAAATTGCACAGCAGGCACACAGCACCTCAACAGGGCTTCCCAAACATCTCGACACGACGTCAAAACCTGAAACGCCCCCTGAGAGCGAATTCTAATCGTCCCCTTCTCCCAAAAAAACACAAGAAAACACTTGATTTTATAGTGCTCACACACTAAAAACCCATCCATACGTCCTTCGGGAGGTAAATACACAGATAGATAAATAGTCGGCTTCCGGCTCCCAGTGTTGGCAACAACATGCGTCTATCGAGGAAAAACTGGTTTAACACTTAAAGGAGAAGCATTATGGCTCAACCTACATTTTCTATGCGTCAACTCATTGAAGCAGGCGTACATTTCGGACATAAAACAAAACGCTGGAATCCACAGATGGCACCGTTCATCTTTGGTGTTCGCAATGACACCCACATCATCGACCTAGGACAAACAGTTCCTATGTTGCACCGCGCACTCAAAGCAGTGCACGAAGTGGCACAAGCTGGTGGTAAAATCTTATTCGTTGGTACAAAACGTCAGGCGTCAGACATTGTTGCTGAATCTGCACGCAGCTGTAACCAATATTACATAAACCAGCGCTGGCTCGGTGGTTTGATGACTAACTGGAAAACAATTCAAGCCTCTATTCAACGCCTTCGTAAAATCGAGCAACAGCTCGGTGATGAAGAAGTGATGGCAGCTCTGACCAAAAAAGAATTGCTTACAATGACGCGTCAGCGCGACAAGCTTGAAATTTCACTTGGTGGAATTAAAGATATTGGCGGCGTGCCTGATATGCTCTTCATTGTTGATACGCATCGTGAAGAACTCGCAGTAGCTGAAGCAAATAAGTTGGGCATTCCAATTGTTGGTATCGTAGATACAAATGCAACGGTTGAGGGCATCTCATTCCCTATACCTGGTAATGATGATGCAACCCGTGCCATTTCACTCTATTGCGACCTTATTGCAAAAACAGTGACTGAAGGACGTGCAGCAGGCGGCATCAATAATGCTCCAGCAGCAATCGTTCCGTTGAAGCCTGTTGCTAAAGTAGCGACCAAGACAGACGCGCCAGCAGAAGCAAAAGCTGAGACAGCTTCAAGTGAAGATGTTGCAGCGAAGCTTGGTGCTAAAACTGAAAAGCCAAAGACTGCTTCTAAAACAAAGAAAGAAGCAATGGCTGAGTTAGCAAAAGAAGCGCAAGCAGAAGCCAAAGCTGAACCTAAAAAAGCAGCAGCGAAAAAGCCTGCCGCTAAAAAGGATGACGCAAAAGCTGAAACACCTAAAACAGAAGCTAAGAAAGCCCCTGCTAAAAAAGCAGCCGCTAAAAAAGCATCTTAAGGTTTTAGTTTAAACATTACGTTGAATAGTCTGATTAAAAGGAAATTATTATGCCTGTATCCGCAGCACAAGTTAAAGAACTACGTGAAAAAACAGGCGCTGGTATGCTTGATTGCAAAAAAGCGTTAGAAGAAAATGATAACAACATTGAATCAGCCATTGATTGGCTTCGCACCAAAGGCTTAGCTGCCGCAGCGAAGAAAGCTGGCCGTACCGCTGCTGAAGGTTTAGTCGCCTTGGCAACTGATGGCAACAAAGGCTGCATTATCGAGCTCAATGCTGAAACTGACTTCGTTGCACGTAATGATCAGTTCCAAGTACTTGCTGGAAATATTGCAAAAACGGCACTCGCTTCCGGCGCACAGGATATTGATACATTGAAAGCAGCAACGCTTGAAAATGGTTCTGAAAATGTTGAAGCATCTATCACAGCGGCTATCAGCACAATCGGTGAAAACATGAATCTTCGTCGCACAACATCACTCTCAGTTGATGGTGGCGTCATTGCTAGTTACATTCATAATGCAGCAGCACCTAACATGGGTAAAATTGCAGTATTGGTCGCAGTGAAATCTGCGGGTGACGCAGCAGCACTTCAGGCAGTCGGCAAGCAAGTTGCAATGCATATTGCAGCGGCAAAACCAGAAGCGCTTACACGTGATGCAGTAGATTCAGATGCTCTTGCTCGCGAAAAAGAAGTATTGAAAGAGCAAGCAATTGCCTCTGGTAAGCCTGCTGAGATCGCAGAGAAAATGGTTGAAGGCCGTATTCGCAAATATTACGAAGAAATCGTACTTCTTGACCAAGTTTTCGTTATTGATGGCAAAGCCAAAGTATCTGAATTCATTGCTGAGCAAGCAACTCAAATCGGGTCACCTATCGAAATTACTGGCTATGCTAGTTTCGTGCTCGGTGAAGGTGTTGAAAAAGAAGAAAGTGACTTTGCTGCTGAAGTAGCTGCCACTGCTGGCGCTGCATAGTTATGTGATGACTTTAGCCAAGATTCATGGCTGACTCGCGCTTCCTGCGCTTGTTAATTACAACATATCAAAAACTGCGTTCTCTTATAATGGGGAGCGCAGTTTTTTTATGCATTTTTCTATAAATAACTTGAGGAAAATGTTCCGCCGTGGCACTGTGTGGAAAATCAGGAGAGCTCAATGCCAAACACTGCCGTAGCGGAAAACATTATGCCAGAATCCAATATAGACCCTATCTATAAACGCGTACTCATCAAAGTTTCAGGTGAAGCACTTATGGGTGATCTCGAATATGGTCAAGACCCCGTTATCATCAACCGCATCGCAGCAGATATTAAAGCCGTAAGCGACCTTGGCGTAGAAGTATGCGTCGTGGTTGGTGGTGGAAATATCTATCGCGGCATTGCAGGTGCAGCCAAAGGCATGGAACGCGGAAGCGCAGACTATATGGGCATGTTAGCCACTGTCCTTAACGCACTCGCCATTCAAAATGCTCTCGAATGCGCAGAAGTCGAAACCCGTGTACTCTCCGCTATTCACATGATGGAAATTTGCGAACCTTACGTGCGCCGCCGTGCTATACGTCATATGGAACGTGGTCGCGTAGTGATATTCGCCGCAGGTACAGGAAACCCATTCTTTACCACCGACACCGCCGCTGCACTTCGCGCCAGCGAAATGGGATGCGATGCCCTGATGAAGGGAACACAAGTTGACGGAGTCTACACGGCTGACCCCAAAACAGACAAAAATGCAGAACGCCTTGAGCGCCTCACCTATCGCGACGTATTAACCAAAGACCTTAAGGTGATGGATGCCTCTGCCATTTCACTCGCACGTGAAAACCATATTCCTGTCCTCGTATTCTCTATCCATGAGACTGGACAATTTGCCAAAGTCGTATGCGGCAAAGGTCGCTATACATTGATTTCTGATTAACTCTACAACCACTAGTGAGACACCATTATGACTGATATTGATGATTTAAAACGCCGCATGGAAGGTGGAATTTCCAACCTTCAAACCGAATTTACAGGGCTCCGTACAGGACGCGCGCACATTAGCCTCCTTGATAGTATCACGGTTGAAGCTTATGGCTCGCAAATGCCACTTTCACAGGTAGGAACTGTCAGCACACCTGATGCACGTATGTTATCCGTACAAGTCTGGGATAGCGGTATGGTAAAAGCTGTTGAAAAAGCGATTCGTGAATCTGGGTTAGGTTTAAACCCCTCACCTGACGGACAAATGGTTCGTGTTCCGTTGCCAGAACTGTCTGAGGAACGTCGCGTGGAGCTCGTAAAAGTTGCAGGGAAATACTCTGAACAAGCGCGTGTGTCTATTCGCAATGTACGTCGTGAAGGTATGGAATCATTGAAAAAACAAGAAAAAGACGGTGACATCTCACAAGATGAAATGCACAAT
>CALJMC010000057.1 GCA_937982385.1 uncultured Rickettsiales bacterium
CAACATGAGGGCACTCATAATTCAAACTCACCATCCATTGCTGCTGCACCAATGATGCCTTGATCATATCTTCGGCATGTTCGCGTGCGGCCTGAATAAAACCAAAGATAAGTGCGTCTTCTTGTGCATGATCAATGCGGAGATAGAGTTTTGCCTCAGCAAGACTAATGTGCTCCGAGCCTATTAGAGCATGACGTGCAAGAGAGCGCGGGTGAAATATAGCCATATAGCAGTGTCCTTCCTTCAAATGAATTATCCATATTATTATGACTGAGACGATGAACGGGAAGGGGGTTTCTTTCGGTGTGAAAATAATGCATCGACTGGAACGGCTCTATTATCGGCGTAGAACGAGCGTGCAAGCATATTAGAAATCTCATATTCATAGCCTGCTTTATAGTAGCAACTACGGAACCCATCAGGCGATGCACGCATGTTATGCAGCATCAACATCTTCATATCCATTCCTCATTCTAGACTGTCATGCTGAATTTATTCCAGTACCCATCTGACAGGTTAATATAGACCCTGAAAAGAGTCTGGGGTGTGACACATAAATATTAGAATGTAAGCTATTTTTTGAAACCGGAAGAGACTGTTATTTCGAAAGGCCGCTGCCACCTTTGCCTACAAGCTCTTCAAGCACATTAGCATAGGCTTTGTCGAGTGAGGTAATGGATGCACCCATTCCCATAAAGTTAGGGATAATCCAGTTGGTCGTCCAACGCGCGGCTGTTTCTGATGAAGCCTTATCAACCAACGGCAGATTTTCTAACATTCCCGCAATGTTGCGCTGCATCGCAATGTTCGCGTTTTGGCCTGCACCTGGTGAGTTTAATGCAACAAAAGAACCCATCTGAATGGTTTTATCAACACCAATAGAAAAGGCTAATTTCTTTGATTTCCCCCCCCATGTTGGTGCAAGCTCTGGCAATCCAAAATGATGATCGAGTTTATCTTGTGTATAACCTTGCGCCAACAAACTAAATGCAGCAGGCAAAGCTGTAAGCACTATACCATGAGCGAAATATTGCGCTTTTTCCTCATTGGTCATGCCTTTGCGCTTTTCGGCACCTTCTTCGCCTTCAAGCGCAGTAAACCTATCTGCATAACGCTCAATCTGCTCTAGGTTTGGTGCAATAATATTCTTTGCAATTTTATTCTCTAATTCATCCAATTGATGTGGAAAGAACGTACGCCCGACAGCGGTAGTAAGAGGCAGCATCGCAATGCTCGCAACCTCGGCACCAACGCGCGCCACACCCAAGCGACCACGACGCTGCCAAGGTTTATCCCTAAGCTGTTCGTTGGTGATCTCTTTTGAGAGCCAGCCTATCTTTTTGCTTCCGTCGCTCATTGCGCCCTAATTTTAGTTACAGTTCTACATCATAAGTATAGCCGCAAACTAGCTTGAGATATGTGACGATTCTGTGAAGATTGCCGTTTTAATTATTTATCTTGTAAGCATAAAAATGGGCGAAGAGCATGTTGCCCTCCACCCAGAATCTATCCTATAAACATTTTAAATATAATGTTTATTTAACTTGATGCATATGCACATCCTGTTGGGGGAATGGGATAGAGATACCCTCTGCATCAAAGCGTAGTTTTACCGCTTCATGTACTTCACCAAATACTGTCCAATAATCTTCAGTTTTGACCCATGGGCGAAGCGTAAAATTAACACTGCTATCAGCAAGCTCTGACACGAACAAGTCTGTACCAGGATTGTCAAGGATCAGCGGATTATCATCAACAATAGACTTCAGTACGTCTTTGGCTTTTTTGATATCATCTCCATAGCCAATACCGAACACCATATCTACGCGACGCGTTGATTGATTGGTGAAGTTAGTAATGACACCATCTGTAACCTGACCATTAGGCACGATGACTGTTTTATTATCTTTACTGTTGAGTGTGGTCGTAAAAATACTTACTTCCTCAACATCACCTTCAACACCAGCGATTTCAACATAATCACCAACCTTGAATGGACGGAATGCAATAATCAATACGCCCGCTGCAAAATTACTCAGTGAACCTTGTAATGCCAAACCAATTGCCAAACCAGCGGCTGCAAAAATTGCTGCAAGCGATGTTGTTTCAACACCGAGCTGACTGAGTGACGCAATAACGACAAACGCGAAAAGAATGCCATAGACGATATTACCGAGAAACTTAATAATCGTTTCGTCCATATCACCTTTTTTCATGACTTTTCGTGCAACGCCCGTAAGGGCTTTTGCAATCATTTTACCAATGATGAATACAAGTATTGCACCAATGATCGATGTTCCATATTCAATGGCATACGAAGTGAGTACTTCTGGATCCATAGTTTCCTTAACAGTGTCTAACAGTGACATGATTTTTTATCTCCTAGTGAGTAAGTTTCAGTAAAATAGCGCAGTTTATATAACAAACCCACATCCATTTGTCACGTCTATTATAATGATAGAAAGAAGCTACTTGACGATTACTAGCCCGCGCCCTACATTTGGCACATCAACAACAACGAATAGGATAATTACCATGGGCGCTAAACATTTTACAGACGAAAACTTCGAAGCCGACGTACTCAAATCAGACACGCCAGTATTGGTTGATTTCTGGGCAGAGTGGTGTGGCCCATGTCGTCAGCTCGCTCCTGTGCTTGATCAACTTGCTGATGAGTTGGATGGTGTTTCCGTTGGTAAGGTAAATATCGAGGAAAGCCCTGACACTCCTACCAAATATGGTATTCGTGGCGTTCCGACTGTTATCCTATTTAAAGGTGGCGAGCCTATTGCGACCAAAGTTGGTGCACTTCCTAAAGCGCAGCTTGAAGCATGGATTAAAGAACAGCTCGCTTAGATTATCATGTCAAAACTAGACGATGTAATGCAGCATCTTTTTGATGCGCATGGGGTGCATGTGTTTGTGGCCGCAGAACTAGAATGGTATCTGCGGCCCAAAGGCACTGATGCACCATGGCAGGCAAAATATACTGAATTGCAGCTTTATTTTTCTGCACTCTATGATGCATGTTCCTCTTCGGGCATCGAGCTTCATTCACATGATGAGGAAGAGGGGGCAGGACAAGTAGAGATTGCCCTGCCGCCAACAAATAAACCTCAGAACTTGGTGCGTGACTTGTCTGCCATAAGAAAACTTGCCCTTGATGTTGCCGAAGACCGGGACCTCCTGGCAGATTTTTCTGCCAAACCTTACGCTGATGAGTTCGGTAGTGGACTTCATATCCATGTTCACCTAGAGGATGAGGCGGGTAATAATCTCTATTCAAAACGTGATGATGACATGAGTGATGCGCTTAAATATTCACTTGCAGGAATGCTGCACGCTATTCCCAAACACATGAACATTTACGCTCCTGATGAACAGTCATGGCAGCGCTTTGAGCCTAAATATA
>CALJMC010000058.1 GCA_937982385.1 uncultured Rickettsiales bacterium
TGCCCGCCATCGCTATTTTAATGCGTGAAATTATGGTATCAGGTTTGCGTGAATTCTTAATGGAAATCCGCGTGCCCATGCCCGTAAGCACACTCGCCAAATGGAAAACAGCGGTGCAAATGGCTGCATTGTTTTTCCTACTGCTTGGCACAGGCGGCCCGCTTTGGCTGCATGCAGATGTGCTTGGGGAGTGGCTACTCTGGCTTGCCGCACTGCTCACGCTAGTGACTGGCTACGCCTATCTCCGCACTGGTTTGCAGCATATGCTAGACGAAGATAACCAAGGCTAGTCTTGCAATTTACTGCGAAATATGTTTAATCTATTTTCCCAAAAATTTACAGGACTCATACCATCATGAAGCTACTCAAACGTCTGTTTTTTGCTATTATCATTCTTATTCTGCTTTCACCTGTGATTGTCTTTTTTGTATTGAAAGTGATTGATCTGAATCAGTTCAAACCACAAATTGTGGATGCAGTACAAGCGCAAACAGGGCGCGAACTTGTTATTAACGGCAAAATCGAGTCTGCTTTTAGTGTAACACCATCGCTTCAACTGTCCGATGTGACCCTCAGCAATGCATCATGGGCAACGCAAGACCATATGCTCACAATTGGTTCAGCAGATATTTCGGTGGACCTCACTGCCTTGCTCCAAAAGGAAATCAAAATAAACGACATCGCATTGTCTGATACAAAACTTGTGTTAGAAATTTCCAAACGCGGCCCAAAGAATTGGGAGTTCACACCTGTTGCAACAGAGGAAGAACCAGCTGCAGAGGGCGAACCAAGCGCCACTGACAACGCTGTTGCCGAGATGAAAGAAAAAATAGCAGCAGAAGCGTCGAGCGTGAAAACAACGTTCAACACTATCTCGCTCACCAATATTGATGTGCGTTTCTTGGATCATGGCGCAGGCAAAGACATCAGCATGAATATCGCAAAGACTAGCTTAGATGCGAATGGCGCACCTGCCATTGACCTCACGGTAAAATCAGGCGACGCAACCATCGACCTCTCAGTAAAAGCAAAAAGCTTTGCGGCGTTACAAGCGGGGACGGCGTCACTTTCTGTGAATGCACACGGCACAGCGGGCGAGGACATCACATTTAACGGCGCCATTAATGACTTCGTCAAAACGAACAGTTTCACGGGTGTCATTACTGCCAAAGGAAATACGCTCAAATCTTTCAATAAGCTTGCAGGGTCAACATTGCCATCAATCCCAGCCTATAATGTAAGCACTAAGGTGAGCGGCACACCAGACAAAATTTCACTCAAGAGTTTGGATGCAACCATTGACGGCACGAACATTAAAGGGTCTGCCGACATCACACTCTCAGGTAGCAAGCCCTACATCAAAGCAGAGCTTTCTGTCCCTTCAGTAGGGAAAAGCAGCGGGTCTTCATCATCTGGCAGCAGTGGCTCAGATGGCGGCAGCTCTTCTGCAGGACGCGTGATTCCGAATATGGACTTACCCGTCGACAGCCTAAAATCACTCGATGGTGACATCAGTATCACGATTGGTAGCATCGGTGATGGTGCATCTAAAATCTCCAACCTTTCCAGTGCTATTGCCATTAAAAACGGCAGAATGCGTGCGAAGCCTTTTAGCTTTGTCATGGCAGGCAGCACATTTAATGGTGCCCTCACTGTCAACGCCGCCAATAAAACCCCCTCTTTTGCTTTCAACATTGGTGCGAATAATATTATGTTAGGTGATATGCTAAAGAGCTTTGGTCAAAATGATATGTCCGGCGGGAAAACTAAATTCCAAACGTCTGTAACGGGCTATGGCCAAACATTGCACGGCGTGATTGGCACCCTTAAAGGTGACCTGACAGCATTTATTGACGAGGCGAGCTATCGCTCAGACGCAAAAATTCTACGCACCGCAAATGTACTCGACAAGCTCCAAGGTGGCTCAGGCACTGGTGGCAACATCCAGATTAGCTGCGTTGCAACCAAGATTGGTATCTCGGGTGGTATCATGAACCCTAAATATTTAGCGGTAGATGCTGCTGGCACACGCATTGATGGTGAGGGAACGATTAATCTAGGCTCAGAGAAAATCGCGATGACCTTCTACCCTAAAGCAAAAGCGGCAGGGCTTGACCAGCTAACCATCCCGATGAAAATGGGTGGCACATTCTCGAACCCTAAAGTCTATGCCGACCCGAAAAGCGCTGTGTCTAACATTGCCAATGTGGCGCTCAAACTCTCTGGAAAATCTAACCTAGCCTATTTGGGTGGTGGTTCGGTCGCTAAAGAGCTCGGCATGAGTGGCTCAGGCAATCCATGTTTTGCGGCGCGCCCAGCGGATGAAGACCTTGACCTGAAAAAGGCTCTCAAAGCCACAGAAGACAACCTCAAAGCAGAAGCAAAGAAGATTGAAAAAAATGTTCGCGTCATGCGTGATGACGCCAAGAAGAATGCAAAAGCACTGAAAGAGAATGTCAAAGACCTGAAGAACCTAAAAGACGCGTTCAAAAAAGGGGATGACGGCAAGGTTGACGTGCAAAAAAGCATTGAAGGTATTGGCAAGAATCTCAATGATTTAGGTGGAAACCTTAACCAGCTGAATGATCTCAAGAAACTCTTCTAGCGATAAAGACTACTAATCAAGGTGCGCTTGAGCGCATTAGTTTGCGCAAGCAAGCTGATGCCTGCATTGAGCTTCACTTGCTCTAACGCAAAGCGTGTAGACTCGCTCACTACATCCGTATCGCTCAATGCTGCGCGTGCACTGTCCTGATTGATGATTGCAGTATTGGTT
This sequence comes from uncultured Rickettsiales bacterium, assembly GCA_937982385.1. Lineage (GTDB taxonomy): Bacteria > Pseudomonadota > Alphaproteobacteria > Rickettsiales > UBA998 > CALJMC01. Next base: position 2,777 of record CALJMC010000058.1, read on the forward strand.
TGATTGATCGCATATTCAAGGCGCGCCTGCCCCGCACCGACATTCACACGCTCGGATGTGAGAATATAAATGGCTTCTTTAATCTGAGCAGCGGCACCTTCTGCCCCTTCCACCGTTTGTACATTCACGCCAGAGGCGTTCTCAAATAGCGTTTCTATGCTGATATAGTTAATATGTATCGAAAAATCATTCTCCATATAAGGGTCAACCGCCACTTGATATGTTTCCGTTTGCGGCACATTTGAATTCCCCTCGTCAGATAACAGCCCTTCTTTAAGGCTTAGTTTGAATGCCGCAGCATTACTGTGGTCCGTCAGGTCATAAGACCGACCATCCGTTGCTATAGTCAGCACCTTATTGGCATCGCGCACATTGCGGAATTCAATAATATCATCTTCAGAAATGTTTGATCCAATCGCTTGTGAGCTCACATAATCCTCACCGTTGATAGTAAAGCGAATCTCAGCATTACCTGAGACGGTTTCTGACGAGCTGCGCACATCAATACTATCAAAACGAATCGCATCATTGTCATCGACCACAAGACTAATATTCGTTCCTATCAAGTCCCCCGGGTTATCGAGCACCAGACCCTGCTCTTGATAGAATGTACGAGAGGCTATGACTGTTTGCAGTGCGTCCTCATAGCGCGCACTATCCTCATCATTTGAGACATTAAACCCACTATTGGCCGCTAGCTCCATTTGGAAGAAGCCGCCACCTGTGTTCGAGTTAAATTGAACGATGCGGTTTATATCGGTATTCGTATCCATAATCACAGCAGTGTAGGTATGTTCACCGATAGTCACTGACGCAGACACGTGATTGGACCCCATTATATCTACGTCGAAATCTGCATCAACCGAGCCTATAAATGCCTCATTGCTAATACCATCCGCATTAAACCCACCGAGAGAACCGTCATCTAAGTCCTTCAACAATATTGCACCGCTCATACTATCTGGATTAACAATGGTTCCTGCACTGTCTTCACCAAAGCCAATGACTGACGTATTAGTATTGACTCCCACCTGAAGGGGATTGTCATTTTGTTTCGAGCGAATAATTAAATCGGCGCCATCACGAATAAAATCGAGTTGCTCGAAAGCGTAATTATCATTCGAAACCACATCATCATAATTGTTCAGCGCCGTCGTAAGGTTACGCATTGACTCTTCTGCAGTCGCACCTCTTTGCACTTCTAGTGGAGAGGCACTTGGCGTATCTCTAAACGTAAATACAATAAACACTCCGCTACTATCAATGCCAAAACGTGCACCATCACTCACATTGACAGCTGGGTCTAGCCGATATATTGCTTCAGAAGGTGCGGCGGTTTGTTCGGTGAGAACCCCTGATGGGCTCGCACCACCTGAAACCGTTACATTGCCGGCATTGCTACCGCCATCGCTGCCACCAGACAGAGTATAACGATTAGCCCCCACCTCAGATGCCCCGCCTAGCTGAAAATTAGTGGCAGGGGTAGTTACTGTGAAATTATTACTCAGATCACCTGTAGATCGATGGGTGATGCGAATCGTATCACCATCGGCGACATAGGTCGCCTCTTGAATACGCGCAACATTCTCTACCACTTGCTCTCTATCAAGCGCAGAGTGGGGAGGCGCACCAAGACGCCCAAGCAATGTATTTTCCAACATTTCAGTATCATTAAGAATAGTCACTAGGCTCTCAGCCATATTTTCTACAGATCCACCCGCTGGCACCTCAAGAGACACGCCATTGATTGCAATCGTATTAACCGCTGCGCTCGTGCTCAACAACGTAATAGAGCCGGTGGCTTGCGTCGCGGGGCTTTCATCAATACTAAACCCTAACGTTACCTCACCTACACGTTGCAACACATTCGTGCCACTAAAGGACGTATTCTCCGCTAAGCGATTAATTTCATCTTTTAAATTTTGAAATTCTAAATTAAGAAACCCGCGCTCCTTATCAAGCAACGCACCTGAGCTTGCTTGGACGGAAACAGCCGACATACGCTGCAACACCTCTTCAATCTTGCCAAGGGCAGCATCTGCAATGGAAAGATAGCTCTGCGCCTGAAGGGCATTATTGAGCGATGCTTTGAGTCCCGTGACGTTACGTTGTAAATCAGTGGCAATGGCCATAGAGGCAACATCATCGCCAGCGCGCACAAACGCACTGCCCGACGCAAGGCGCTGGACTGAAGATTGCGCCTCTCCCTGTGCATTGCGCATATGCGCACTCAGAGCCTGAGACGAGGAGGTTCCCGTTAGTGATACGATGCTCACTGTCAACTACCTGTTAACGTTACAAATCGCGCTATCTGCGCTACGTCTTAGAATAACATGAAAAACCTTATCACAAGGTAAATTCCTGAGATCAAGGGCCATCAAGACGGTTAATTCCAGCCTTATGGCTTATGCGCCACGATAGCCCATTGCGAGCACATACGACTCAGAGGATTGCTTGCGACTGGAGTCGGGCTTCATGTGGGCTACTTTGTCGAACGATTTTTTCATATCTTTGAGTAGGGCTGCCTCTGTGCCACCTTGGCGCACTTTACAAATAAATGTACCGCCTTCATTTAGCACTTCTTTGGCAAACTCATAGGCCATTTCACACAATAAAATAATACGAATATGATCGGTCGGGCCATGACCGGTCGTGTTTGGCGCCATGTCAGACATCACCACATCGACCTTACCACCAAGTGCTGTGGTAATAATCTCAGGCGCATCGTCTTGGGTGAAATCAAGCTGAATAAATTGCGAGCCACCCACAGGGGTCATCTCGAGAATATCAGTCGCGAGCACCATGCTTTGCTGATTGCTGTTGGCATCCATACGTGCGAGCGCAACCTGCGTCCACCCTCCCGGTGCAGCACCCAAATCGAGCACACGTTTGCCCGCTTTGATAAACTTATATTTATCATCCATTTCAATCAGCTTATAGGCAGCGCGTGAGCGATAGCCATCGAGCTTAGCCTGAGATACGAACGGATCATTAAGCTGGCGTTGTAACCAGCGCGTTGAGGAGTTTGTGCGTCCACGAGCCGATTTCACGCGCACATGGAGATCACGATTTCCCTTGCCCTTAGTACCGCTACCTGCTCCGCCTAATTTTTTCACCATAACCTATGCCCCTGCCTGCAAAACCAATGACATAATAATGCCTTCACGTACACCACGATCAGCAATTGTCGTTTCTGGGAATGACCAAATATTGGTGATCGCTTTGAAAATTGCACATCCCGCTAAGATATAATCACTGCGGTTCACCCCAATGCATGGATGCGCAAAACGCTCTGAGGGACGCATCGCCAACAACGCATCAATCGTTGCATGGATTTTATCATTGCCTAAACTGATGCCATCAATTTTGGAACGCTCATAGCGTGGCAGCTCCATATGAATGGCTGCCAAGGTTGTCGCAGTACCTGATGTGGAAACAAGCTGAACCTCATTTTTAGACGAGGTCATATCTGAAATGGAATGTTTTTTATCGAATGCAGTGAGTGTTGCTTCAATCCGCTCAACAATATCATCAAAATAGAGCTCAGCATAGCCAGGGCTACCCATTTGCTCGGACACATTCATCACGCCATATGGAATGGAAATCCAATCTTTAATTTTGGGCTCAAACGTGAAGGGTGAGTTGGGATTCGATGGCGGAGCAATTTCCACCCACATCACTTCTGTGCTTCCTCCACCTATATCAAATGCGAGAGCATGCTTCACGTCATCACGCAGAAGCGAATGACAGCCCATCATCGCTAGGCGCGCTTCTTCCTCGGTATTAATCACTTCAATATTGAGCGAGGTTTCTTCAACAATACGGCTCATAAATTCAGCGCTATTGCTCGCTTTGCGACATGCTTCAGTGGCAACGAACCTATAATCATCAACATCATGCTTATCAAGCTTGCGTTTGCATGC
>CALJMC010000059.1 GCA_937982385.1 uncultured Rickettsiales bacterium
CCTACGGCGCTATACATAAAGCCAGAGAAGAGCGGAACCCCCATCATACGCATTATGTTCTCTTCAGGGTAACTCCATGAGCCAATCGAAGTTTTAAACAATTCCATTAGCGTGCCTACAACATGGAAGACAACTATTACACGGGCTTCACGCCATGTCTCCAACTTAAAATGAAGCAGCAAGACCTGAATAGTCAGCGCATATATCAATAAAGCATCATAACGCGCAAGTGGCCACTCAGCCTGCCATACGCTGCGCGACACAATAATACCAATAAGCAGCGCTACACCAAAGATGCAGGCAGATAATTGCTTGATAAAAAAATGATATACTTCGTTGAGCATAGATAATGCCAATCTTAGTAATGGCCAATCTTTAGTAATGGTCGGAGTGATAGGATTCGAACCTACGACCCTCTGGTCCCAAACCAGATGCGCTACCAGGCTGCGCTACACTCCGACATGCTTTCCTTCTTTTTCGAAAAGCGGTGTTCTTTATAGCAATGATTTCTTCTGGTGCAAGTCATATTCGCACTATTTTAGCTGCTCAGTCATTGACAGTTGCGCCCGCCGCGCTATGTTCTCACACTAGCACCTATAACTGAGAGACAATATCATGATGCAAGCGCATGAACTTCGCGGACTTTACACAGCACTCATTACACCGTTTAAAGATGGCAAAATAGATGAGCAAGCATTTGCCGATTTCTGCAACTGGCAGATAGAGCAGGGGGTGCATGGTTTGGTTCCCAGTGGCACAACGGGCGAAACACCTACCTTGACGCATGACGAACATAAGCGAGTGGTTGAAGTTTGCATTGAAGCGGCACATGATCGTGTACCAGTAATGGCAGGCACCGGCTCTAACTCCACTGCTGAGGCGATTGAGTTTACACAGCACGCAGCACAGGCAGGTGCAGATTCAGCACTGGTTGTCTCACCTTATTATAACAAACCCAATGCTGAGGGTATGTTCCAACATTTCAAAGCCATTCACGATAGTGCTGAGATTCCACTGGTTATTTATAATGTTCCCGCGCGATCTGTTGTTGATATTGATGATGACCTCATGGCGCGCTTGGCTGAGCTACCTCGCGTAATTGGCGTAAAGGATGCTACAGGCGATTTGTCTCGTGTCAGCACATTGCGCGCACGTATAGGTGATAGGCTCGCTCTCATCTCAGGTGAAGACATGACAGCCGTTGGATTTAATGCCATGGGCGGACAAGGGTGTATTTCAGTTACCTCTAATGTTGCTCCTACACTATGCGCAGATGTTCAGAATTTCTCACTGAACGGTGATTATAATAAAGCTCTCGCAGCACATGAAATGCTCGTATCGCTTCATAATTCAATGTTTGCCGAGACTAACCCTGTCCCCGTAAAAGCTGCCGTTGCACTGCTCGGAAAATGCTCCAATGAGATTCGCCTGCCACTAGTAAAGGCAACTTCGAAAACGGAGAAACGCCTTCGTTCTGAGATGGATGGCCTTTCATTGATTCAATCATAAGGACAGCACCATGGCGAAAAAAAAACTTTTAGCTGCGCCATCGATTCAAAACCGAAAAGCACGCCATAATTATTCCATCGAGGAAGAAATCGAGGCGGGCATTATGCTGACTGGCACGGAAGTAAAATCCGTACGCCAAGGCAAGGCCAACCTCAATGATGCCTATGCCGCTCAAAAAGGTAATGAGATGGAGTTGATTAATAGTTATATTGCGCCTTATGATAATGCAAACCAGTTTAATCATGCCGAACGTCGCCCAAGAAAATTACTTTTACATCGCCGTCAAATCAACAAATTAATCGGGATGCTCAAGCGTGAAGGCATCACAATCGTTCCGCTTAGTTTATATTTTACTGATGCAGGGATGATAAAAATAAAGATAGGTATTGCAAAGGGTAAGAAGAAGCATGATAAGCGCGAAGATGAAAAACAACGTGATTGGCAGCGTGAAAAAGCACGTGTTATGAAACATAATGTTTGATATTTGTTTGAAATCGGATTAAAACACTGCTCATAATAAAAGGAGTTGGTGAACAATGTTCAAAGCACTTAAAAAGATGTTTCCTGGAGATGACTGGCAAGACACCCGTAGCTCAGTCACACGTGATGATAATTGGTGGAAGAAATTGCGCGAGGGTGCCAAGGTTGAATTTACTTCTATTCCGCAATCAAGCATTTCTAATGCCGAACTCACCATTAAAAACACACAATATTATGATTTTGGTAATTCATCCTTTACGTCTTACATGCTTCATGATGGCAACAAACTTCAGTGCCAAGTAATTGTTGCGCAGCAAGGTGACAACAATACCTATCTTGCAGTCTCCCGACATCTGAGCGAAGATGAGCTCTATCGTATTTGTAGCCAAGAAGATGTCAAGCTTCTGACCCAACCTCGCCATCTAAAGCGTCTCTATGTACGTGAACAAGCCATGGGGCTTGATGGCTGGCTGAGCATGCGATATAGTAAAAAACTTGATAATATCCGCGGGTCAAAAACGGTCAATGATCAGGAGCGCTCTTTCGATTACACACTGCTCGTAAGCGATGATAATAGTAAGGCCATTGAAGTGGAACGTTACCATGACGGACGTTGTGAAATCTATGTGACGGTCTATCGTCCTGTTGCTGACATTATCGACATTACCGGCGGCAGTGCATTTGCGAGCAAACGTGGCATCGCAGATATGAGTAAAGTGCAACACACTGTCTCTATCCCTACAATTGATAATAAGGATACTGTTCCAGTCAGAGGACCCGCACTAACACGTGATGAACCAGAAATACGCAACCCGGTCAATGATGATACCATCACACAAGCAAGTGTTTCAGCAGCTTCACATAATGTTATAGAGAAAACCACACAGGCACCGCTTGTGACCTCTAAAGCTGCTCAGCCTTCAGTTAAGCGTCTGGAAGCAGCACCTTTGCACGTGAAGAAGCCTGTCATTAGCGGCAATAAAACAACTGAGTTCACACGTTTCACATCAGAGAAGCTGCCACCCGTTTCCGAAACGTTGAAGGCAGTCGCTAAAGAAGTGAATAAAGAGTTTGTTTCACCTGAAAAACCAAGCATTGCAAAGCCTGTGATACAAGAGCAAGTGGTCGCGCGCGCGCCTGCTCCACGTCCCGTGCCAAAACCATTGCCAATTCCAGAGATAAAAAAACAGTCAATAACTGAAACGCCAAAACTTACGGCAGAAGTTCAGCAGCCACCCGCTTTTGCAACTTATCAGCCGGAGCCCCTCAAAACACCAGCGGCTAAGCTCGACAAAATGATGGAACCAGCGGCTGTTGCTCCAGCACCATCGGGCCCTCTGGTCTCGGTCACATCTAAACCTGCCGCAAAGCCAATTGCCAAGCCAACGCAAGCAACAAAGAAACCATCTCTCGCGATTGAAGATATCAAACGTGAAATTGAGGCTAAAATCCAAGAAGAAATCAAACGTGAACTTGATAAGAAGAATGGAAGCAGCAACATTCCTTTCCCGCATAATATCGCGCCAAAGAAAAAGGAAGCGGCTAAGCATCAGATTGATGAACCAATGAAGGATAACCCTTCAGCACCATCACCTGATCAGGTAGTGGTTAAGCGCGTAAAGCAAGAAAAAATCGATTGCAATATGCGTGTCGCAGGTAAAATTATTGATGAAGCAGTGCGTCGCGATATGCATTTGGCAGATGTCATGCGAAATGTGCTAGGGCTTCCCATTAATGCCAGCGATGAAGTGACATTGCATCTTCCCTTGACCAATGAGGACTATAAAACATTAGGCGAGCGCTATAAAGTGTCTCCCGATAACCGAAATAAAATTAAGCGTCGCATTGTGGCAGACCTTGCCGGCTTTGCAGGCGAGAGCAAACGTTTAGCTGAGGAAGCATAAGCATGGTGGCAGTGAGAGACGTTGCACTGCCCGATAGCATTGCCGAGAAAGCAACTCTGTATCAAATAGATATGGAGAATCCGCTGCGTAATTATAATTACATTCTCCATGATAAAAAAGCCAACACAACAACAGCTATCGACCCAACTGATGGCGATGTTACAATTGCTGTACTTGATGAATTAGGCTTAACTTTGAATAGAATATTATCTACCCATCATCACTTTGATCATGTGGGTGGCAATGAGGTACTTAAAGCACATTATGGTTGCGATATTGCGGGCTATGTTAATGATGCGCATCGCATACCTGCTATCGATATTATGCTCAAAGAATCGCAGCGTTCAAAACTATCTGAACACAGCTCAATAGAGACTGAGGTAATTGATGTCTCAGGGCATACTATCGGACATATTGCCTTTTATCTTCCTGAACTAAAACTATTATTTTCTGGAGATGCGCTCTTCTCCATGGGCTGCGGACGTATTTTTGAAGGCACCGCTGAGATGACGCATAATAGCTTGCAAAAACTTGCGGCACTTCCAGATGACACACTTTGCTGCATGGCGCATGAATATACTGCCGCAAATGCACATTTTGCACTTTCGCTTGAGCCAAGCAATGACAATTTAGTCGCTCGTATCCAGCAGGTTAAAAAACTCCGTGCCAATAACATTCCGACAGTACCCGTGCTGATCGGCATCGAAAAAAGAACCAACCCATTCCTGCGCACCCATAGCTCAGAGATACGTCACTCACTCGATGCTGCCGATATGTCTGATGCTGAATTATTTGGAGCAATACGCGCCTATAAAGATAATTTCAACGGCTCATAATTTTCCACATATCTGGGGTGGATATTTTCTGTTACTCGGTGTATGCACTATGTGAATTTACGCTGAAAGATAGAAATGGATTATTTCAATTATAAAAATGACGTACTACATGCAGAAGATGTAGCAGTAACGACTATTGCTGAAGAGGTTGGCACGCCTTTTTATTGCTATTCAGCAGCAACATTGCGTCGTCACGTCACCTCATTTTCCGATGGCATTGGCAGTATTAAAAAGAAGATCTGCTTTGCCGTAAAATCGAACAGTCATGTCACGGTGCTAAAAATATTGGGTGACGCAGGCTGTGGCGCAGATGTCGTCTCCGGTGGAGAGATTCGCCTCGCCTTAGCAGCGGGCATATCTCCTGAGAACATCGTCTTTTCAGGCGTCGGCAAAACGCGCGATGAAATGCTGTTTGCGCTTGAGAAAAATATCTTTCAATTCAACATCGAATCCAAACCGGAACTTACATTATTGAGTGAAGTTGCAGCATCTTTGAGCAAGACGGCCTCTATCGCAGTTCGCGTCAACCCCGATGTTGATGCTAAGACTCATGCAAAAATTTCAACAGGAAAATCCGAGAATAAGTTTGGTATTCCTATTGAACAGGCGGTGGAGTTTTATGCCTATGCTGCATCACTTCCTGCCATTAATGTACAGTCCATCTCGGTGCATATCGGATCACAACTCACCGATCTTGAGCCATTCCGCAATGCATTTGAGCGCGTAAAATCACTGGCGGCAACACTGACTGCTCAAGGACATATTATCAATGTTCTCGATTTAGGTGGTGGACTCGGCATCCCTTATGATGACAGTGACTTACCAACGCCTCAAGAATATGGCGCTGTCGTACAAGATGTGTTTCATGACTTTGATGGAACACTTATATTTGAGCCTGGGCGCCTGATTGCAGGAAATGCGGGAATACTCGTCACCGAAACACTCTATATTAAGGAAGGTGAGGGCAAGACATTTGCCATCGTTGATGCCGCAATGAATGATTTAATGCGACCGTCACTTTATGATGCGTATCATGAAATTGTTCCTGTGCATAAATCAGAGAAGAAAACTATTTCCTACGATATTGTTGGCCCCGTTTGTGAGACAGGTGACACATTCGCCGTCAATCGCGAACTTCCTGAAATACACTCTGGTGATCTACTCGCCTTTCGTTCGGCAGGTGCCTATGGTGCAGTGATGAGCTCCACCTATAATGCGCGGCCGGTTACGCCGGAAGTTATTGTCGATGGCGCCCAATGGGCTGTGATTCGCCCCCGTGCGACTTATAAAGAAATGCTCGCGACGCAAATCGTTCCAGAGTGGCTATAATGAAACGTTGCAGTTGGGCAGAGCACAGCGACATCGAACAGAACTACCATGATTATGAATGGGGTAAACCTCTTTTTAGTGAACGGTGTTTATTTGAATTCTTAATTCTCGAAGCTGTGCAGGCTGGACTTTCATGGCGTACCGTACTGAGCAAGCGCGAACATTACCGCAAGGTCTATGACAATTTTGATGTGCAGAAAGTGGCTGCCTATGATGCTGCTAAATGCGCTGCACTGCTCGAAGATACTGGTATCATTCGCAATAAACTTAAAGTTAAAATGGCTATCATCAACGCAAAGGCATTCATCACCATACAAGAAGAGTTTGGCAGTTTCTCAGAATATTGGTGGAATTTTGTCGATGGCTCGCCCATTCAAAACACTTGGGAGAAACACGCAGATGTCCCCGCGACCACAGTGCTCTCAGACAGCATCAGTAAAGATATGAAAAAGCGCGGCTTCACATTCGTTGGTAGTACAATTATTTACGCAATGATGCAAGCTACAGGCATGGTCAATGACCACACAACAAACTGCTTCAGATATCAGGAGGTGCAATCATGCAGCGTTTCTTAAGTCTTACCTATATAGGCCTCTATGCTGCCACAGCCCTAAGCCTCTTTAGTGAAACATTATGGCTCGGCGAAGCATTTGTCAGCATGACGATGCAACTTGCTATTGCGTCATTAATACTTGCGTCATTGGCGATTTACAAAACAGACTGGATGCGCGCAATGATAACCGCTGCACTGCTTTTTTGGCATGGCGGGCAGGTGCCGTGGTTTGCGACACCTACCCCAGCATCAACCACAGGTGCAACCCAGATTCATATTTTGCAGCATAATATCTTACGTTATTATGATAATAATCAGCTCATCATCGATACCTATGCCAATAACACACAGCATGATGTCATTTTTCTACAAGAAGTTGAACATCAACTAGACTCCATGCTACCGCAGCTGATTGAACAATTTCCTTATCAAGTACGTGCAGATTTCACCAATGGATTTGACAATGCACTACTGAGCAAATTACCTATCGTTTCACATGATATCATAAAATACCCTTATTCAGATTATGTACGTGCAGTTGTTGAGAAAGATGGCAAAGAAATTGTGATATATGGTGTGCATGCAGCATCCCCAGGAATTCCCAAGCGACTCAAATGGCGCAATGAGCAATTGCTCAGATTGGCAGATGATTTGGCGGCAGATGATGCTCCTTATCGTATATTCACGGGTGATATCAATGTTACGCCTTATTCCCATTGGTTTAAACTGTTTGTCACACGTTCAGGGCTGACAAGTTCAATGGATGGGCAGGGGGTTATGCTTACATTCCCGAGCTTTTTCTATACAGGGTTATTGCAAGTTTCCATTGACCATCTCATGCATTCACCTGATATGATAGTGACTCATAAAGAAATTATGCCCGCACTTATGTCTGATCATTATGCGGTGAGTACTTCGTTGGAGTTAACAGAATGACCATTATTCTAGCCATAGACACTGCCATGACAGGTTCGTCCGTTGCTATAGCTCGTGATGGCGAAGTGGTTGCTGAAGTAAGGTGTCCAGAAAGAGGAGTGCAAGCATCGCAACTCTTATTGCATATTGAAGACTGCCTTAGCCAAGCATCACTCACCTATGACGCACTCGATAAAATAGCCGTATGCATTGGCCCCGGTGGGTTTACGGGTATACGTGTAGGCCTCGCTGCTGCACGCGGTATTGCATTGGCAGCAGATACTCCAATTACTGGGTTTACCAGTTTAGAATGTATGCTCTGTGCTGAACCATCAGCAGAACTCGCCGTCTTCAATGGTGGTCGCGGACAATATTATCTTCAACAGGCTGGAAAGACTGATATTGCTACGGTTGAGGTAGATAAACTATCTAATTTTGTTTCTAAAAAGAAAATAATAAGCAGTGAAGAATTAGATATTGAACAGAGTATTAGCATCCATAACCCACAGAATAATGCATCACTATTATGCCAATTAGCTAAAGTACAAAAAGGACGAGCGCCCGAACCAGTCTATGTCCGAGCGCCCGACGCTAAAGTTCAAAAAAAGTTATTGGGTTAGCTTATCGTTCAATTTTGGTAACACTGTCCATTAAACATTCTACATTCGCTCGCTTTACCTGATGAGAGACATCTTGACCTCCCTCAACACCTGAGCTTAAAATTGTATTTCTAATCTGAACACAATCATCGCGCATGGCACCATTTATAGGGTTAACTCCAGCTTGCTGTGACGTGACGTTTGCCGTTTTTATATATGGAGAAGCTTCTTTAGCCACTTCAACTATTGTGGCGCTTGAGGATAAAAGCTGTATTGTTGGAAAATCTTCTCCCTTTTGTGGGTCTTTACCGCGTTGACGCGCTTCAAGAATGTTTAAATGCGACAATTTATTAGCAAACTCTTCTCCAGCAATACCTATAGTACTAATATTCATATCGCCCTGCATATTTATGAGTGCATCATGTGTAGCAGCTCCAAATACACCATCATCACTACCTTTGGGCAGGTAGCCTCTTTTCTCCAATGTTTGCTGAAGTAACGTTATCATCTCAGGAGAGTTATTATTTTTTCTATCTGGATAATCCTTTGAAGCGAGTCTGTTTCCTGACGTTAAAAACTCAAAAAGCATTGCTTCATTTTTTGGCATATAATCATTAGGCTGCATCTTATTCTCTCCGTATATTTAAATATAACTTACTATAGAATACCACACAATTATGAAGATTATGTTACAGTACTAAGATTCTTGCATTTAATGGCAATTTCCGTATATTTGCTTACGTGAGCGCAAAAAAGAAAATACATATCAAAACATGGGGCTGCCAAATGAATGTGTACGATTCCGTACGCATGTCTGATGTGATGGCACCGCATGGTTATGAAGAGACGGATAATCAGGATGAGGCTGATTTGGTGGTGCTAAATACCTGCCATATTAGAGAGAAAGCCGCCGAGAAAGTCTATTCCGATTTAGGCCGCATACGCCTAGCCAAAGAAAGACGTGAAGCCGAGGGTAAGGAGATGTTAATTGCCGTGGGTGGCTGTGTCGGGCAAGCTGAAGGCGAAGAGATTATGAATCGCGCGCCGTATGTTGATATTGTAATGGGTTCTCAAGCCTACCAAAACCTTCCGCGCTTGGTCGTGAATGCCCGTGCAAAACAGGGCGATGTGATTGACCTCGAATTTCCCGAAGTGCAAAAGTTCGATTTACTGCCCCAAGAGAGCCGGTCGCAAGGCTCTGCAGCGTTTGTATCTATACAAGAAGGATGTGATAAATTTTGTACATTTTGTGTGGTACCTTATACGCGTGGCGCGGAATATTCTCGTCCAGCAGCGGACATTGAGGCTGAGGTGAGGGCGCTCGTTGAGACAAAAGGTGCTATGGAAGTGACGCTGCTCGGGCAAAATGTAAATGCGTATCATGGCAAGAATGAAACGGGCATCACAGAGTCACTAGCTAAACTCATTGAACGATTGTCTCATATTAGTGGATTGGAGCGCATTCGCTACACCACGTCACACCCTAATGATTTTACTGACGATTTGATTGAAGCACATGGCTCTGTTGAAAAACTTATGCCGTTTTTGCATTTGCCTGTGCAATCAGGTTCTGACCGCATTTTGAAGGATATGAACCGTAAGCATACCGCCGCAGATTATATTACGATTATTGAACGGCTGCGCGCTGCACGCCCGGACATGGCTTTTTCTGGTGATTTTATAATTGGATTCCCCGGTGAAACGGAAGATGATTTTAATGATACGCTACGCCTCGCCGAAACCGTGGGTTATGCCTCAGCTTATTCGTTCAAATATAGTCAACGCCCAGGCACACCAGCCGCTGAAAAAGAGACGCAAATTGATGAATCTATTAAAAGCAAACGCCTTGCCGTGATGCAAACATTGCTGAATCGCTCAGGCGAACAATTTAATGAATCCTGCGTTGGTCGCGAGATGGATGTTATCCTCGACCGCAAGGGCAAGCTAGAAAATCAAATGATTGGCCGCACCCCTTATATGCAATCGGTCCATGTGAATGATGCGATGCATCGTGAAGGACAGAAAACCCGTGTCAAAATCATTGCCTCCTCTGGTGTCAGCCTTAAAGGCGAATTGATTTAATTTAGCCATTGTCATCAAACTGACATATTTTCCTGATATTGTAAAAAACATAACAAAAAGGAATGCAAATTATGACCGATACCACCATCTCAGAATCAGTAAAAATACTCTTAAAAGAAGCAACATGGACTGAATGCGCTCGCCAAGCGGATGATGGAAGCAAGCGTTTTTCAGCAGTTTTTCCTGCTACCCAAAATGCGAGAATTCTTATCAGTGCAACTGCTGCTCTTCAAGATTACGGTGTTACCGTTAGCGCAAGTGGCGATGGGACAGAGATAGTAATGACGCAGGGGCAAATGGAAAGCCTTGGCATTAGGAATAGAAACGACAAACTACCTCCCGCTCGCGACACGACAGTTAGTCATGCCGAACGACTTGCAGATGATAGAGCCTCTAGCACTTTCCGCTCTCCAGGTTAAGCCTACAAATTAACAAGTCGCATAACATATATAATACAGCAAATCACCCTTGCTCCCTATATCCTAGATATGTTACACTGTTATCAGGAGTAACCATCCGTCAGGAGCATCAATGTCCAAGAAAGCAACGCAGGCTAAAAAGCCAACACCGTCTTTTTCGACAAATATTTTCTTTGGTGATAACACTTTGCTTCCCTCGCTCTATGGCGACGATGAGGAGCATTTACAAAAATTAGAACGCATGCTTAGTGTGCAAGCAGTTGCACGTGGCAACATGGTGTCACTCTCGGGCAAAGAACGCGATGTCGTGCTTGCTGAAGATATTCTTAATCAGCTCTATACCAAGCTCGAAAAGGGCGATGAAGTCGGACCGAATGAAGTGGCCGCAGCCATCCGCATGGCACCACCAGTAACTGACAAAGACGTTGCAGCGAAGAAGCCTGGCGCCAATCGCAAGCAAGATTATAAAGACGAGAAAGGTGGCGATGTCGTTATTAAAACGATGAAGAAAACCATTCGTCCCTATTCTCACATGCAGGCCAATTATATGCGCGCAATGTATGACAGTGATTTATGTTTTGCACTCGGGCCTGCGGGAACAGGTAAAACCTATATTGCCGTTGCAATGGCAGTTTATATGTATCTGCAAGGTAAAGTCGAAAAAATTATTCTCTCACGCCCTGCTGTTGAAGCAGGTGAAAAACTCGGCTTTTTGCCGGGTGATGTCAAAGAAAAAATCGATCCATTCTTGCGCCCACTCTATGACGCATTGTTTGATATGCTCCCAGGTGACAAAGTCGCAGAGATGAGTGAAACGGGTGAAATTGAAGTGGCACCGCTTGCCTTCATGCGTGGACGAACACTTTCCAATGCATTCGTTATTCTAGATGAAGCGCAGAACACCACTCCAACACAAATGAAAATGTTCCTCA
>CALJMC010000060.1 GCA_937982385.1 uncultured Rickettsiales bacterium
GAAGCACCAGCAACAATGCCGCCTGCGATGAGACCTATGATTACGAGGACAATGGAGAGTTCTAAGAGTGAGAATGCTTTGTTATGTTTCATAATTACACCTTTGATAGAGTAATAGTACCCTATCAAAGGTAGCAGAAAAATCATAATAAAATCTTAATTTTGGCGTTTAACCAACCTGTTTCTTCGCACGCATAGATTTTTTGCGTTCGTTTGGATCTAGGTCACGTTTACGAAGGCGAAGGTTTAGTGGTGTTACTTCTACCAACTCATCATTTCCAATGTACGAAATCATCTCTTCAAGTGACATGATGCGCGGCGGCACTAGGCGTACGGCTTCATCAGTACCTGATGCACGAACGTTGGTGAGCTGCTTGCCCTTGAGGATGTTGATTTCAAGGTCATTTTCGCGGCTATGTTCACCGATAACCATGCCTTCATATACTTTATCTTGTGACTTGACGAACATCTCGCCACGATCTTGCAAGTTGAAGATGGCATATGCCACGGCTACACCTTGACCAGTGGAGATGAGTGCGCCATTACGACGTGCTTCGATCGCGCCTTTGTAAGGGCCATGTGAGTGATAGAGTCGGCTCATGACGCCTGTTCCGCGTGTATCTGTGAGGAACTCACTCTGATAACCAATAAGCCCGCGAGAAGGCGCCAAGAAGGTGATACGTGTTTTTCCGCCACCAGATGGACGCATGTCGGTCATGTTACCTTTACGAAGGCTGACTTTTTCTACGACGACGCCAGAATATTCTTCATCGACATCCACCATCACTTCTTCCATAGGCTCAAGAAGTTTGCCGTTTTCATCTTCTCTCAACAATACGCGTGGGCGTGAGACAGAAAGCTCGAAGCCTTCACGACGCATGGTTTCAATGAGTACGCCGAGTTGTAGCTCGCCACGTCCACCCACTTCATACGCATCTTTGCCGTCGGTTTCGGTCACAGTAATCGCTACGTTAGTCTCAGCCTCAGCAAGCAAACGATCACGAATCATACGTGAGGTTACTTTGCTGCCTTCTTGTCCTGCATAAGGCGAATCATTTACGCTGAAGGTAATCGCCATTGTAGGCGGATCAATCGGGGTTGCTTTAAGCGGCACAGTCACGGCAGCATCAGCGATGGTGTCGGCTACAGATGCTTTTTCCATCCCTGCGATGCAGATAATATCACCTGCATGAACTTCTTCAACTGCCACACGCTCAACGCCTTTGAAGGTTCTGAGTTTGGTGAGGCGTCCTGTTTCAACAACGTTGCCTTCAAGGTCGAGGGCGCGCACAGGAGCGTTTACTTTCGCAATTCCGCTAATTACGCGACCTGTCAGAATACGACCCAAGAATGGATCAGCTTCTAGCATGGTCACCAACATGGAGAATGGTGCGTCTTTATCTACTTGTGGCTCAGGTACATGTTTAAGTACGAGTTCAAGAAGCGGAGATAAGTCTTTATGTTCTTCTTCTAAATCTTTGACACACCAGCCATCACGACCAGAGGCAAATAATACTGGGAAATCCAACTGCTCATCATCAGCGTCTAGCGCTACGAAGAGGTCGAACACTTCGTTTACGACTTCATCAGGGCGCGCGTCAGGGCGGTCAGCTTTGTTGACAATCACGATTGGGCGTAAGCCTTGCGCGAGTGCTTTGCCAAGAACAAATTTGGTTTGTGGCATCGGGCCTTCAGCAGAATCCGTCAGCAAGATCACGCCATCAGCCATTGAAAGTACACGCTCTACCTCACCACCAAAATCGGCGTGACCTGGGGTATCAATAATATTGATGCGAGTATCTTCCCAATCAATCGATGTGCATTTTGCAAGAATGGTTATGCCGCGCTCTTTTTCAAGGTCGTTGCTGTCCATCACACGCTCAGAGACATTTTGATTGTCGCGGAAGGTGCCACTCTGTTGGAGTAGGGAATCAATCAGGGTTGTTTTGCCGTGATCCACGTGCGCGATAATCGCGATATTTCTTAGGTTCTGACTCATGTGCTTCTTTTCTTTGTTATGTTCTTTAAAACTCTTGTCATGCTGAATTTATTTCAGCATCCATCAAACTATTTATATAGACCCTGAAATAAATTCAGGGTGACAGAAAGTCGTAATCGGGCTGCCTTATAACATATTAAAGGCAGTTGTCACGAAAATGATGGGAAAAGAAGGTAAATGCGCTGTTATACACCGTTTCGCTGAGGCTTTTGCGCTTCGGGGATAGAAGCTTTGTCACCTCGAACACCGTTTGTCTCAGGTGCGAGGGCTTCCATGCTTGCCTCAATGTTACTGATGAGCGTGTTCCCAACTATTTTTACTCTTTCTTGGATGAGGGTACGCGCCTTTGGCAGGGTGTCATTTAGCTGTTCTTGAGTGAGGTTGAAATGTTGTAATTCTTTTGAGCTAAGCGAGCGAGTCAGAGTTTTTGAGATACGTTCTGCATTGCCAAAAAACATAAGATTAGAGAGTCCTATATCTATCTCATTGGTAGTGCTAGGGTTGTTTTCTAGTGTTGCGCGCATGGCGGCGAGTAAAACATTGTTTCCATATTTCGCCATTCGTGAGTTTTGTTTGTTTTCTTCATGTATGACGCCTGTGGTAATGGCAGAATCATTGGATATGCTGTCATTCGGATTTGCTGCGGCGTCTATGCATAAGTTGATGTCATGGGCAAGTGCTTCTGCAATGTGTGCCGCACGTTCTTGAATATATTTATTCGCTTCGGGTAAGGCTTTGTCTATTGCGTTTTGTTCAAGATTATGTGTGTTGCCTACATGAGTGGTGAGCATTTGAGACATAGCGTTGCTATCACCTGATTGTAGAAGTTGCGCAAGTTTCTTATCTAAGGTTTTTGATGTATTTTTATTCTCTTTGCCTGCGGCTATATCAAATGCAGCTTGCAATATTGATTCTGCGAGTATGTTATTGACTATGTTAGTCATGACTTGTGTCTTTGTTGTTTTTGGGTGGTTTTATCATACACCATAAACATGACAGTTTGATGACGGAATCCGAGATTTATGCCCCGCTCTTATTCTCTTCAGCAAGACGTTGCATTTCTGCGGCCTCCAAGCGTTGGAGCTCTGCTTCGGAGATCTCTTCTGAACGGACGCCCTCATCACCTGGCAGCCACATGAGTGTAAGGTTTTTGGGGTTGCGGGCGAATACGCGCTCTTCGGTGACCATGCCAAGGTTGGGCGGGATGTTGTTTTTGGCGAGTCCGACTACGGTATGTGGACCATCGCGGAACATGCCCATCACCACGCGCGGTCTATCAATGAATACCTGCGAACCACGAAGTTCATCGAGCAATTCGCGAGTGCTTTGTGGGTTTGCACCTTTTTTCAAGTGATGCACCACAACCATGGCGCATTGCTTGCTGATGGCAAATTCCTCAATGGCCTCGAAGAACTCACTCACCACTTCGGCATCTTCTTCATCACCTGTCAGATATTTACGCGCAGGGTCAATAACGACAATCGGCACATGCGGCATTTTGCGTAGTTCGGTGAGGTAGTCCGCAAAACTCATATCTTTATCGGCGAACTCTGAGCGATGGAATTGTAGGCGTTGCGATTTGCCTTCAGGGTCAAACAAGACGCTACGTGCATTAATAATGGCAGGGCCATCCTCACCTGAGAAATAGACACAAATACCATCGCGGCAATAATCCATGTTTACGGGTTGTCCGAGCCATAGCGGGTCTGGGTCGCCGGGTTTAGCGTCCATTGAGGCAAGTACACATAAATGGTGGGCAATCGAGCTTTTACCTGTTCCACCAGGGGCGGCGAGGAGGGTGACGGCTCCGCGTGGGATATAACCTGGTACGACAAATTCGAATGTGTCATCAATCGATTCGCGCATAGGGCCTGTTTTGTAGAACAGCTCAATGTCGCGTGCGCACATGTTATAATAGCGGTTATTGATGTCGATTTTGGCAGGGTCAGTGCCGAATTCTTCAAGCAGCATATGGTGACGATCATAGGCGTCAAAGCATTGTGATGCATTGAGCGTTTTTTGAACGTCCGTTTGATGCTTTTGCACTAAGCTTGCAGTGTCGAGCGTGGCATCTTCTTCGGGGAAGAGTGCATCAATGCCCGGATGACAGAATAGCCCGTGCGTACAGAGATATTGTATGGCGGAGAGGGTGTAATAAGCGCCGTAGGCTGGGCTTTCAATGTCGGAGAGGTTATAGGTTTCTGCGCAGCCTAAAACGGTGAGTCCATCGCCTGTGGGTGCAAGTGGGGCGCTGGAAAAGCCGAGGGCTTTGATTCCTGCATTATGGTTTTCACCACGTGTGACGCGGCTGGTGCGGATGCCTTGGTCATCAAGGCGTTTCTGTTGTTCATCCTCTAATTCTGCTACACCTAGCGCGTAGCCAGTTGCCCAGAATATGCCACTGCCTTTGGGGATGTAGCTATCGCCTTGTTGTTCATGCACAGTAGGATTCAACAAAGCAGGAGAGTTGGGGAGTGCACCATTATTATAGTGTTCCATAACCCATTCAACGGCTTGCGCGTTTTGTGCCTCGGAGAACCAATAGGCTTGTCCGCCATTTTGCGCGCGCCAGACATCTTGCGATTCATCTAAGAATAGTTGCATAAAGCCATCCTGCAGACCAACAGCACGATGTGCCGCCCAGATTATCTCAAACTCGCGCAGGAGTGATGCGCGTATGATGTTCATGTCAGGGTGAGCTGGGTCGATGATGAGCATGGGTTGGTTCTTTCTTTGTTGGCTTCGCAGCCACACATGCTGTGTGTTGCTCCGCTACGCTTTCGCGGCTCTTGGCAGATGCGAACATGCTGTTCGCATAACCAGTGTTAAAAATTTAATCAGTGCAGTCTCGCAGAGAAGCGTTAAAAAAGTGATAAGGTGCGGCTATTATAACGTATTTTTTGGGTTGAGGGAATAGAGATGCTTACTCTCCTGTCATTCCTGCGAAAGCAGGAATCTATGTCGCCTCATTGTACGGCGCTGAAAGAGAGATTCCTGCTTTCGCAGGAATGACAGCTTTAGGAAAAAATCAAAAAATTCGTCATTGTCATAATTCTGTAACAATGGGTTGCTATACAGGAGACTTCCTTGCACGTTTTTATCGTATTTTACAAACCATATTAGACTAAACAGTCTAAGAGCGAATAAGCCCCTCTCTAACTTCGGTTAGTTGAGGTAATATGCACCCGTCCATTATGGGATTCTCTATTATAGAGGTCTCGGGCGGGTGTTCTTTATTCTGGGTGTGATTTTTATCATTACGCCTGATTGCCTTTTGCTTGCTATGGCTGTAACTTCTTTAGCATGAATCTAAAACCACATCTTTATACATCACGAGCGGACGCACCTATGGGTGAGGAGGTGGCGCGGTTTATGCTGTCGCATTATGGTGCGCAGCCTGATGTGTTTGCTAGTGCGGTGCTGATTGTGCCGTCGCGTCGGGCGTGCCGTACTATTCGTGAGGCGTTTATGGCGGTGCAGGGGAGTGATGCGCCGTTGCTGCTGCCACGCATTTTATCGATTGGGGATGTGGAAGATAATATCGATATGCTGCTGGCGTCGTTGCTGAAAGGTGGCAATGAGGAACGGTTGGCGGCGTGGCTCACGAGCGAAAAACCACTCTCGCGCACCAAGCGCACCATTATGCTGGCAAAGATGATTCATGATGCGGTGGATGGGCAGGAGCGTTTCTTTGACGGCAAAATCAATGTGTCGCAAGCGGTGCATTTGGCGGAGTCGTTGGGAGATTTACTGGATGATTTTTATCGTGATCGTGTGGATGTGGAGGTGCTGCGTACCATTGCAGGCGAGGAATATGCCGAACATTGGCAGCATTCATTGGAGTTTTTAGAACTCATCATCACCCGTTGGCCTGAATGGTTAGCGGAACATAACGCGCTTGATGAGGTGGAGCGTCGTAACCGTGCCTATGATTTTTTGGTGAGTTCATGGCAATCCCAACCTGCGGATTATCCTGTGATTATGGCAGGGAGTACGGGGAGTGTGAAATCGGCTGGCGCGCTGATGGCGGCTATTGCGAAGCTACCAAAAGGTGCAGTGATATTGCCCGCCTGTGACCTTGAAATGGATGAACGTATTTGGGGCGATGTCGATGTGACGCATCCACAATATATGATGCAGCAATGGCTTGAGCGTGAAGGATTTTCTCGTGCTGATGTTGCAATGATTTCTGAAGGTGAGGGAAGTCCGCGTGTATCGCTCATGCAGCATGTTATGCTCCCTGCCACCGCGACGGAGCAATGGGTTGAGCAGCCGTATGAGGGCGTTGATAAAGCAACGCAAGATGTGCAGGTAATTGCGTGTGCTGATGAGGAAGAAGAAGCGACGGTTATTGCGCATGCCATGCGCCTGACGTTGGAAGAGCAGGGAAAAGATGCGGCATTGGTTACGCATAATCGTCCGCTCGCTCGGCGTGTGTCGGCATTGCTCGGTTTTTATGATATTGAGGTGGATGATTCGGTGGGGATGTCGCTGTTGCAAACGCCTCCCGCAGCGTTCTTTATGTTGGTGGGGGAGATGGTGACTGCGCGAGGCAGCGCGACCTCATTATTGTCGGTGTTGAAGCATCCGTTTTGTGCAATGCAGTGTGGAGCGCAGGAGGTGCGCAGGGTGGCGCGTCTGCTCGATAAAGCATTGTTCCGTGGTGTGCATGCGGAAGATAATTTCCGCTATTGGCGAGCGCGAATTGATGCCGAAGACCTCAGAGTTGATGATGATGCCCGTGCGCTTTTTGTCGCGATGTTAGATGCCGTGGAGCCGCTTGCCTCACTAATGGAAAAGGGCATGGCGCTCTCTGGTGAGCTGTTGCTAAAAGAACATATCACACTAGTGGAAGTGCTTTCTGGTGAGCAGTCATTATGGTCGCATCATGCGGGGCAAAGCTTGTCGCAAACGTTGTCGAATATATTGCTGAACTTGCGCCATCTGCCAGCGGTTGAGCCGATGGAATATCTGAGTGTTGTGGAACAATTCTTGGGCAGTAAGACCTATCGTAAAACATTTGGGGTGCATCCGCGGTTGCATATTCTCAGCCCGATTGAGGCGCGTATGCAGCATTATGATGTGATGATTTTGGGCGGGCTGAATGAAGGATCATGGCCTGCCGAACCAACGGCTGATCCGTGGGTGAGTCGTCCGATGCGTTCCGCCATTGGGGTGATGACGAGTGATAGTGGGATCGGGCAAGCTGCGCATGACTTTTATACGCTGGCGATGCACCAGAAACTAATTCTAACTCGTGCTCAAAAAGAGCAAGGTTCGCCGACCATTCCATCGCGCTGGTTGCTGCGTTTGGAAGCATGTATGCAGCCTGATAAAGCCGCGAGTGGACGCATTGCCCGCGATGCTGCACAAGCGAAATCATGGGCGCAAATATGGCTTAAAGGTGACGCGGAGCAAGTGGTATTGCAAGCGCCTCTGCCGCAACCGCCTGAGAGTGCGCGCCCACGTCAATTATCCGCCACAGGATTGGAACGACTCATCCGCAACCCCTATGGATATTATGCCAATAAGATATTGCGATTGCGGGCGTTGGAGGATATTGCGCGTCCGCTCTCTGCGGCGGATTTTGGCAATATCATTCACGATGCGTTGGAGCGTTATTACGGCGAACATAGCAATGGCCTCAAAGACGGTGAGGCGGCAGCAGCGGCATTGCTGGACATAGGAAAAGAATTATTTGCAGATGTCATCGAGCAGCCATCTGTAGCGCTGTTTTGGTGGCCTCGCTTTGAGCATATTGTCGATTGGTTTGTTGAACGCGAGCAAGAGCAATATCGAGATTTGCGTTCCAAGGTTATCTCTGAAGAAACGCTAGAACATAGCTATGAACTGACGGATGCAGGGCAGGTGATGCTTACCTCGAAAGTGGACCGTATTGAGCGCTATCAAGATGGTGGAACAGCTATTGTCGATTACAAAACGGGAGTGATTCCAGCGAAGAAAGAAGTGAAGGCGGGCATCGCATGTCAGTTGCCGTTGGGTGGGTTGTTGTGGCAGGTCAATCATGGGGGTGATGATATTATGCTCACTTATTGGGCGCTCAAAGGCGGTGCGGGTAAAGATGCTATTTGCAACGCATTGGCGAAGGATGCAACGCCTGATATGACATCGGATATGATGCAGGATATTGAAGAGAAATTGCGTGCATTCCTAGGCGAATATGTAAGGACTGATACAGTGTTTCTCGTCTCTCCCATTCCCGAGGTCGCGCCGATATATGATGACTATAAACATCTCTCTCGCGTTCAAGAGTGGAACAGTTAGTGTTCCGTATTCACTTGACATGCTGAGGTAATTTATTTATTTTGTTGCAACGCAACATTATTATCAGGAGCTCGTCATGGCAGCAGCAGCCAAAAAAACTAAAGCAAAAAACACTACAACGAAGGCATCAAGCGCTAGTAAATCTAAGGCATTGGCCGCATCTCGTGCACGTAAAAAAACGGTAACTGCTAAAGCTGTATCGCCCAAGTCAGTCGCTCCTAAAGAAGCACCCCAAACGGCTCCTCAGGCACAGGCTGAAACACAGAAAACACCTCAGCCATCGTCTGCGATGGAAAATGTTATCTCCATGTTTACTCCTGAGAAGATGACGGAAAACTCACCATTCCAAAATGCAGAAGCATTTAAAGATATGATGTCTGGCACCACAGATGAGTGGCAGAAAATACAGGAAAAACTATCAGGTTCTAGTGAAGAAGTGATGGCGCATGTGGAGCGCAGTTCTGAGGCATTGTCGAGCATGGCATCTGAAAGTTCGGAAGCATTTCAGCGAGGGCAAGATATTGCATCTGAAATGAGTGTAAAATCAACTGAAGCAAGCCAAGAAGCGATCAATAGTTGGTTTGATTTCTCAAACCGTTTTTGGTCTGACACCATTGAACAATCAAAAGAGTTTTTGAATTGCCGCAATGCGAATGATATTTTTGATTTGCAGAATAAGCTCATCGAGCAGGCATCTGAAAGTCTTTATAAGCAAGCGTCAGAAAGCTCTGGAAAATTGTTTGAGAATTTTGCTGACATGGCAGATCCTGCACAAGAACAAGCATCCAAAGCTGCTGAAGCATTCTTCGCAAATTTGACAAAGTAGTTCCAAAATGATTGTCATCCCGTGCTGCGACACGGGATCTAGTCGCATAACAGCTCTGCGAAGCAGCCTGAATTTATTACTTTAGAAGAAAGATGGTTACCCGCTTTCACCGGCATGACAGCGGTGGGTAAAATTCTAACCCCTAATCCCTAATTTTTCACATACTTGCTTAAGTGCTGAGACTAACGTGTTCATCATCTGATCATCATGGAGAGGTGAGGGCGTGATGCGTAGGCGTTCGGAGCCACGCGGTACGGTTGGAAAGTTGATTGGCTGCACATAGATATCATAGTCATTGAGGAGCATATCCGATGCGGCTTTGCATTTTACAGCATCATTCACCATGACTGGCACAATATGCGTATCGGTATGGAGATAGGGCACATTCGCTTCTTTTAGGCGTGCTTTGAGTGTTGCCGCTGCGGCTTGATGCGCTGTGCGCTCTAGCTTGCTGTACATCAAATGTTGGATGCTGGCATTTGCACCTGCTGCTAAAGCGGGCGGCATGGTGGTGGTGAAGATAAAACCTGGGGCATAGCTGCGGATAGTGTCGATGATGTTAGAAGAGGCGGCGACATAGCCACCCATTACGCCAAACGCTTTGCCGAGTGTGCCTTGAATAACATCTATGCGATGCATCAGATTGTCGCGCTCTGAAATGCCGGCTCCATGCTCGCCATACATGCCAACGGCGTGCACTTCATCGAGATAGGTAATGGCATTGAATTCATCCGCGAGGTCGCAGATTTCTTTGATAGGACCAACATCGCCATCCATAGAATAGACCGATTCGAACGCGATAATTTTTGGCAAATGCGCTGGTGTTTCTTCGAGTAATTGGCGCAAATGCTCTACATCATTATGTGCAAATATTTTCTTTTCGGCGCCGCTATGACGAATGCCCTGAATCATCGATGCATGGTTGCATGCATCAGAGAATACGACGCAGTCTTTAAGCAGTGATGGCAGCACGTTAAGCGTTGCTTCATTGGCGACATAGCCAGAGGTGAAGATGAGTGCTGCCTCTTTTTGATGGAGCGTAGCAAGTGTTGTTTCAAGCTCGGTGGCGGCATGATGGTTGCCTGAGATGTTGCGCGTTCCACCTGCGCCAGCGCCCATAGTGTCGATGGCGTTTTTCATTGCTTTATGCACGGCAGGGTGTTGTCCCATGCCCAAATAGTCGTTGCTACACCAGATGGTGATGTCTTTACCAGAGCTGTGGCTGCGTGCTTTTGGGAAGTCCCCTGAAAAGCGCTCAATGTCGTTGAAGACACGATAGCGTCCTTCATCCTTCAGCGTGGAAATGAGTGTGGAAAAGGCTGCGTCGTAGTCTGTAGGCTCGCTCTTGGTGAGCGGATAATCAATAACAGTGCTGATAGTTTTCTTAAGCGCAGACATGGTTTTCCTTAACTGAGTGCGAAGAGGATGGCTCTTCTGGTTGCCAGTGTAGCAAATGATGCACGCGAACACAAAGCCCAATCAACAAAATCGCAATAGTTTGATGAATTGATGCGAGCGAGATAGGGACGACATGCAGTAATGTCGCAATTCCAATGACTACCTGCACATAAGTTAATCCAGTGAGTTGCCAGCTTGCACGTAAGGTGGCGCGGTCGGTAGCGCTGCGGCAGAGCATGATATGCTGGAAGGTGATGAGTGCTACGACACAGTAAGCAAAGCAACGATGCTGGAATTGTACCATCGTGACATTTTCAAAGAAATTAATGTGGAATGGTTCAAGCAGGAACAGGCCGCTTGGTATCCAGTCACCATCCATCTTGGGGAAGGTGTTATAGGACAGCCCTGCATCTAAGCCTGCGACAAGTGCGCCGAGCAAGACTTGAGCAAACACAGCGCCTAACACAATGAGTGGAAGTTTAGACATGTAGGCTCGCGCTTTATAGGTGCCAAGGCGATACCACATTTTCACCAAACAGCCGAAGATGACCGTTGCGCCGCCCAGATGCAGTGCCAAACGATAGGGGCTGACAGATGGAAGATTGTTGAGACCGCTCGCCACCATATACCAACCAATGACGCCCTGCATGCCGACCAATGCGGTGATGCCAAGCATGGTGTAGCCGTCAGATTTGGTGATGCGTTTGGTGGCTGCAAAAAAGAGGAGGGGGAGGATGAACGCTACGCCGACTAGTCGTCCAAGCAAGCGATGGAGATATTCCAGCCAATAGATGCTTTTGAATTCGGCTATGCTCATGCCTTTGTTGATTTGTTGATATTGCGGTGATGAACGATAATCTTGAAGTTCTACTTCCCAGCCGGCATCAGTGAGCGGGGGGAGAATACCCGTCACAAGTTTCCATTCCACAATGGACAGGCCAGACTCGGTAAGGCGTGTTAATCCGCCAATAATTACCATCAAAAGCACCAAAACCGCACATGCCATAATCCACTGACGAACAGCAGGATGAGAGGTGTGTGAAAGGGTGTTTATGTTCATGAGCCGCGTATAGCATGGCGGAGTGTGGGAATCAAGAGATAGAGGGAGAACTCTTGTCACTTTCTTGTTGGTTAGCTTTTTCTAATGCTTTGACCCAAGAGATTACCTCATCACCTGCAGCCGAGATATCATCTGGTCTGTAAGGTTTAAACGTAGTGGGCTCATTCGTCGGAATATGAATGCCTTTGGTAATTCGCTCAGTAATGGAAGCAACTTCTCCGTTCACAAACCTATCTTTATCTATATCTAAATTATCAAGCATTTCTTCTACTTGTGTGCGGAATGCCTCTCCAGCTCCTGAGGTACGTTTTATGAAAAGTTTCATTGCGCTATCCCATGAGCGCACGATAGGAGCAGGAGTACTTTCTTTGGAGGTTTCTTTGTGGAAATTTCTGCGTGCGTTTGTATTGATATGATCTGTTCTAGATTTTATCTCTTCAAATTTAGTACATGATTTATCTAAGAGGTTTGCAAGGTCTTGAAGAGTGGGTGAACCGTTAGTGTTATCAGCAACTAAACTACAAAACTTTTTTGGTAACTGGCTTTGAGATAATTCAGGCTCACTTAAGTCGTCCGACGAATTGGTGGTTTTCTTATTTGTCATTATGTTACTATGCTCATATTGTCATTTTTCTTATTACTAATATAGCTCATCTGCAGCAACCTGTGTATGACAGTTCTGTGGCAATTGTGTGGGATGCTGTTGTGTTTAGGCATTAAACTGCTACTGGGGATGTTATTCACCCGGGCTGCGTACGTCTTGACGTCGCCCTAAACGTCCGCCTGATGTGCGATCACTCCAGCTGCTCTGTTCAGCAATGTGTTCTGTTTGAATAACTTTGCCCTGAATGAACTGATCTTTATCAATGCCCAGAGTGTCGAGGGCTGCTGCAACTTCTCTGGTTCCCGTTATTCCAAGTGATTGTATTAAATCACCCTGGTTGTCTTGCATGACATCCCATTTTGTAAGAAGTACGGGTATGTCTGGCGCATCTGAGTCTTTTTTCATGGCTTCAATCATATTTTCTTGAAAGCTGGTAATCTTCTGATGATAGGACCTGAACAATAAAGCAAGATGGTGAAGAGTGGACTCTGTTTTGCCCATATCAACACCGTTTCGCGCAAATATCCTTTTGATATTTTTTGCTCTTGATTCACCTATGGAGGTGTCTTTTAATAGAGTGTCTTGGAGGTTCTGCATCTTATGTCGCGCCTAAGGGTGCATGTTTCAATGATGCTATAATATCAGATGAAGATGACAGTTTTGTGACGACTGAGCTTTAAAACGCTTTCACAAATTTGATGTGGCATAGAGAGCTTGTGTCATCTAAATCATAATTGATGGAGGGGTCTTCGAGGTCAGAGCTTTCAGCGCAACTAGCATCACCTCTCCATAGGCGCCCTGAGTTGGGCATGCCATCATCCATTTTTTTGTCTAGGTTCCATATTTCTTCAGCAGTAAAAAATCCAATGGTGGAATAGTAGCTGGAATGTTGTGCACCAACATACCATACGTTTCCCCAGTCGAGGTCAAGGTTAGTACAGACTGCATTGGTGCCAAAACACGGATGTTCTACGCTCCAGCCAGCGCCAGATGCTTTGGAGGTGGGAACATTTTCGCCAATAACGGCATGGTAAGGTGCTGTCGTGCCGTCTGAACCAGAGAACGTTCCAGAAATCAATCCTGCATTAGCGAGATGTTGCCAGAAACGGAGATTTTCAATAATGGTAAAGCCATTGTCATTAATGTCTTCGAGTTCCCCGTCGCCATTTCCGTTGCAAGTTTCTGTGCCCGTGGATTCTATTTGTCCGCAATCATTGCCGATGCCATCTCCTCCATCAGCTGCACCCCAAAATGCTGTGGCGTTCTTTAGATCGCCCGGAAGCCCTAGATATTTGTCACGGAAGGTCATCACGGCAGTTTGATATTGCGAATATTCTGTTGTAATGGCTCTGAGTTCTGCCGCACGAATCATGGATGAGCCTGCGACGATGCCGCCAGCAATGAGGCCGATGATGACGAGTACGATAGAGAGTTCGAGCAGTGAGAATGCTTTGTTCATGTCGTTCATTCTAGCTATTAAATATTAATAAACTATTAAGCTTCCAGCACGCCAATATATGGCAATTCACGATATTTATTGGCATGGTCTAGGCCGTAGCCGATTACGAATTCGTCGGGGACGGTGATGCCTACATAATCGGGGGTGATGTCTACGCCCTCAGCACGTTTGGAGGGCTTTTCGAGCAATACGCAGATATGGGCGGATTCAGCACCGCGCTCTTTGAGCAAGTTGGTGGCATAGGTGAGGGTATTGCCAGATTCCAAGATGTCATCAATGATGATAACATGCTTGCCGGATACATCTTCATTCAGGTCGCGATTGACGGTCACTTCTCCGTTCGATTCGGTGTTTTTCCCATAGCTAGAGAGCGTCATGAAATCAATTTCTGGGTTGCAGCCTTCATTATGGAGGGCGCGCACGAGGTCGGCGGCGAACACAAAACTTCCTTTGAGGAGTGCGACAATCATGAGGTTGTCCATACCGCGATGATCTTCTGCAATGGCAGAGGCGAGGCGTTTTACCTGTATGTCGATTTCAGCGGCACTATAGAGGAGTCTAATGTTTGAAAGGTCTGTCATGGTGAGCACTCCTTTGTGGATGTTATTCTCTGTCTGATAATTCCAGTTTGTTGCCGATTTCAACAATCAATGCATGGTCTTTGCTGAGGGCGCTGCCATCGAATTCTTCGGAGAAATGGAACGGCTCACCATATTTTAAGGTGCCGTCCAGTTTACCTTCGCGAATTTTAATGGTTTTACCTTTTGCATCGACAATACGCATGCGTAATGTTGGGAATGCTTTTTCTTCTGGCACAGTATTCACCAGCGCACCTTTAATTTGATAACGTGTTTTGTTATACATTGGGATTTTATTATATTCGAGTTTAGCGAGCATAATCCCGTTAGTATCAAGATATCCCATGGAGTTGTAGATGCTGTTGGCTAAGCCGGATGAATTGCGAAGGCTGTGATGCCAGCTGAATAATGCGGTGGCGACGAAGAGCAATGTCATGGCAATGCTGCCAATAATAAGGAATAGGGTGAAGCGGCTTTTCTTGGCTGCGCCTTTTCCCATATTTGCTTTTTTAGGGTTAATATCGTCAATTTTAGCCAGAGCAGCGGCTTCTTTGAGTGACTTTGCCATAGTAACGGCATCATTTTCTTCGTCGTCGGCGTCATCGTCCTCGGGAGTGTTTTTAGCGTCGTCCTCAGCCTTTGTTTCAGAGGCGTCTTCTTTTACTTCTTCAGTGGGCTCTTGAGGTGGTTTTTCTGTAGCCTCTTCAGCTTCTATTTTAGCGACACTATCATCTTCGACTGGTTCTGCAATAGGTGCTTCAGTGGGTGCTTCTGTAGTCGCAGAAGGCTCTTCTGTGGTGACTAAATGCTCAGGAGTTGCAAGCCATTCATGCTTGCATTTGGCGCAGCGTACCGTCCTACCTTCTTCAGGTATGGCAGCAGCAGGGACTTTAAAACCCGCATCACATTCTGGGCATACTAGTTTTGTTGTCATAGATTCCTCATTCGTGCCATATCATAGAGGCTTATACGCTTGTGTAAAAGCCTTTGTGCTTTGAAATGCAATTTTACGATAATTTGTTGCAAAGATGGTTGCAACTCACCGCAACAGTGCTTAGATTGGGCGCCATGATTACATGCTATAATTTATCGTTGGAATATATCGAGGGCAAGAAGGTTTTGCGCGATATATCCCTCAAAATCCCGGAAGGGTCGTTTCATTTCCTGACTGGTTCCAGTGGGGCGGGTAAGTCGTCGTTGATGTATGTGTTATCGCTTAGCATGAGGCATACGAGTGGTAAGCTGAAGATGTTTGGTAAAGATATTGCTGAATTGCCTGAGTCTGAACTTCCTGGGTTGCGTTCACAAATTGGTGTAGTGCGTCAGGACTTTCAGTTGCTCGACCATCTCAGCGTTGCTGAAAATGTTGGGTTGCCGCTTAAAGTTTCGGGGCAAGATTCCAAGTTGATTAAACGTAAAGTTGAAGAAATGCTCGACTGGATAGGGCTGGGCGATTGCTATGAAGAACGCCCCAACACGCTCTCAGGTGGTCAGCAGCAACGTGTGGCGATTG
>CALJMC010000061.1 GCA_937982385.1 uncultured Rickettsiales bacterium
AAAACCACCACTATGCGTATGATCACGGGCTTTGTGGAACCTGACGCAGGTGAAGTATCTATATGTGGCGAAATGATGTCAGAACGTCCCATTGCTGCCAAAGCGCAGATAGGTTACCTGCCCGAAGGCGCGCCACTTTATGGTGAAATGACACCGTTGCAGCTTCTATATTTTTGCGGCAATGCACGTAGCATGACAGGCAATTTCTTGGAAGAACGGCTGCATATCGTGATTGAGCAGCTTGGACTTGAACCAGTTCTGCGTCAACCGATTGAAACACTCTCTAAAGGCTTTAAACGTCGTGTCGGCTTGGCGCAGGCATTGCTTCATGACCCAAAAGTTCTCGTGTTGGATGAGCCAACAGATGGGCTTGACCCCTTGCAAAAACAGGAAGTACGGGCACTTATTCGCGAGATGGCAGCCAGCAAAGCGATTCTTATTTCCACGCATATATTAGAGGAAGTTGAGGCAGTATGTGATCGCGCGGTGATTATTAACCACGGACATATCATTGCGGATGGCACACCTTCAGACATCAAGAAACATGCAGAAACGCGCTCCTTTGAAAAGGCCTTTCTGTCGTTGATTGCACAAGCGGGAGTTGCTCATGCAGATGCGTAATGGAGCATGGTCGGTGTTTAGACGTGAAATAGCGAGCTATTTTCAAAGCCCCCTCGCCTATATTTTTATCACTATTTTTGTCATTGCGACCAATAGTTTTACCCTCTTTTTTAGCCGCCTCCTCGAAAATGGAGAGGCGTCACTGCATGGTTTTTTTGGATGGCACCCCTGGCTTTATACTATGCTCATCCCTGCCATCACCATGCGTTTATGGTCTGAAGAAAAACGCCTTGGCACAATAGAGCTCCTTCATACACTCCCACTCTCTACATGGCAGTTGGTCATCGGAAAATTTATGGCAGCATGGCTATTCACCACCCTCGCAGTGCTTTGCACATTGCCCATGTGGTGGAGCATCGCCTATTTGGGCAACCCCGATCATGGGCTTATCATCGCCGGTTATATTGGCAGCATTTTGATGGCAGGAGCCTATGTCGCCATTGGCGCAGCCATCTCAAGTGCGAACTCATCACATGTCATCGCCTTCATCATGGGGGTCGCGGTGTGCATGCTGTTCACTATTGCAGGCTCGGCATTGGGCAATGGTTTGTTAGAGCCTTTCTTGCCTAAAAGCATCGTTGACGCCCTTAGTCAATTTGGTTTTGCCAGTAACTATAATGACATCATCGAAGGATTCGTTGAGTGGCGCAGCATTTTCTATTTCTTCTCCATCATTGCCTTCGGGTTATGGCTCAACCGATTATTTTTGCTTACTACGCTTGGTAACAACACGTATGCGCTGTTCTCGCTGCCTGTATTGTTAAGCGTGATATGCTTTTTTTGCGTAAATTTACTCGCCAATATTTGGTTCTCGGGCAAGCAGTTTGATTTCACCGAAGAGAAAAGCTTTACGCTCTCTGAGAATACTAAAAATATCTTGGCAACGCTTGAAGAACCGCTTTATGTGACACTCTATTATTCTGAAGAACAGGCGAAAGGTCGTCCCGCTATTCAGTCCTATGCGCATCGTGTTAAAGCACTCCTCAAAGACTATGCATATTTGTCTGACGGCATGGTGAAACTTAACATCCTCAACCCAACGCCCTTTAGTGATGCAGAGCAGCGTGCGCTTAAACATACCATCACAGGTGCCGTGGTTGATAATTTAGATAATAAACTCTATTTTGGCCTGACAGTAAGCAACAGCGTTGATCATAATAAGGTTATCCCTCACTTAGACCCAAGCCGCAAAGCCTTTTTAGAATATGACATCACACGTATTCTCTATCAACTCAGTAAGAATACACGCCCAAACATTGGCGTGTTGAGTTGGCTGCCAATGCGTCGAGGCATGACTAACACTATGCCGCAACCAGAGAATCCGTGGGTTATTTTGCGACAAATGGAATCACTCTTTAACGTTGAATATTTTCACTTCTACAGCACATATATGCATGAAAAGCTGAAAAATGCAGAGCTTGATATAATGATGGTGGTCCACCCATTTGATCTTGATGACAAAACGGCACGCTTTATTCACGACTATGTCGTGGGTGGTGGCAAGGCGATATTCTTTGTCGATGGCTATCAGGATAATCGTCAAGTGAAATCAAAATATTCCGACCTAAACAAGATATTCAAAGCATGGGGCATTTCAAGTACTGCGGCCCATGTGGTCGCAGATCAAGACTATGCCACACACATCACCAAACAAGAAAAAAAGGATCTTGATAGGGACTATACCAACATCACATGGTTGAGTATTCCCGACGCGGGGCTCAATGACAATGAGGTTATCACCTCACACCTCACCTCGTTACAGCTTCCCGCCTCAAGCGCATTGACCTATACAGCCATGACCAATAACGGTACCCAATGGTCGCCACTTATTGTCAGTAGTAAAAACGCGAGCCTAGTTCCCGCAGAGCATCTCGATGAAGAAACTCAAATACATGCACTGCTTGATAACTTTAAGAGCAAGAATAGCTATTTCACCCTTGCCGGACGCCTAAGCGGAACCTTGCCAGATTTTTTTGCAGATACGCGTGATAAGCCACTCGATATTAAGCCAGCAGAAGTGATTATCGTTGGTGATGCGGACATGCTACGTGATGACACGTGGGTGCGTATAATGAACACCAACAAAGGAACCTATCTTAATCGTTTCTCCGATAATGGTGCATTTGCATTGAATGCATTGGATTATCTAACGGGGGCCAAAGACTTAATTTCACTGAGAAGCCGGAGCCAAAAGAAGCGCTATTTCACGCGCATTCGCGACATTCAAAAACAATCTGAAAGCGACTATCGCGCAAAAGAGAAAGAGGTGGAAATGGACTTAGAGCGTGCAGTTGAGCAGCTAAGAAGTCTGTCAAAAAATGAGAATAATAGTGATTCTTCGCTTTTGGGAGAAGGTTATCGCGCCGGAACTTCATCACTTCGTGACGAGATTCACTCCCTTCAAAATGAATTACGCGTTATTCGCACCGCACTCCAGGCCGGCATCAAAACGCTCTCACAACAACTCATCTGGCTAAATGTCGGCGTCATTCCATCACTCATTCTCATGCTCGCTTTTATAGTGCCTACACGCCTACGTCGCCGCCCTCACTATGCACCACGTCATAAGGATAGAACGTAACATGAAACAATCCACCCTCGTCCGCCTCATCATCATAACAACACTCCTTGTTGGATTGACCTTATTCAGCGTAAAGAAAGAAAGAGTCGCACTTTCCACGGGAGAAAATGCAGGCAACATGCTTATTCCAAACCTCGCCACCAGTGCGGCGGGCATCGACCGTATTGCCGTAGGGCGAAAGGATAAATTGCTACATATCAGACAAGATGATGACGATAATTGGACACTGATTGAAAAAGACAATCACCCTGTGAGTATCGCCGTACTCAATAAAATATTAGACGCGCTCGCAAGCAGTGAGATCATTGCTCAAAAAACTGCTAAGCCTGAGCTACTGAAACAGCTTGGACTCACAGAAAAATTAGCGACTCACCTTAAAATTTATCAAGAAGGTGCTAATGAGCCAGCGATTGACCTCCTGATTGGTCGCTTCTCACCTGATCAGAATGGCACCTATGTCAAACGCGCAGGCGAAAATAAAAGCTGGGTGGCATCGGGCAATCTCACACCGCCCATCAAAGCAGTCCATTGGCTTGATCAGCGTCTTTTCTCCCTTCAGCCTCATCACCTTCGCGCCATCACTATTGAGCATTTTCAGCATGAAGGGAAAGTTGTCACGCTAGAACGCCCAACGCTTGCAAGCCTTTTCTCAATCAATGGCACACCCACAGACCTCACAAACAGCTCGGAGCAATATGCCATAACTGCACTGCTAAAAGGATTAGACAATGTTGTGTTCTATGATGTGTTGAGCGAAAAAGTTATCACACATAATAAACGCATTAAACGTTATACTATCGACACATTTGACGGGTTACGCATTATATTAAGCATGCATGGTGACGTGAATTTATGGACAGAAATGCGTGCCGAATATAAGGAGAATCTTTCACTCTATAATACACCCACAGGTAAAATAGCAGATATTGAAAGCATGCATGACAGAGAACGTGCCCTCAAAAATATTGGTCTTTTTCCGCCTGATCTGACCAAGCAACGCGTCAATGCAATGAATAAAAAGTCCAAAGGATGGGCGTATCAGATGCCATCAGGCATGATGCAGATGATAAGCAAAGACATCATCAAATAAGTTTAGGAGGCGAGAAATCTACTTTTCTCAGCATCCCACACCTCGAGCTGCCCCGTTTCTAACGAGAAATACCAGCCATGAAGCTGGAGCGCACCTTCTGTCATACGCTCTGTCACCCACGGAAAACTCTCGAGATTTTTGAGCGATACGGTAATTGCATTACGTTCACAATCGGTGCATGACTCTTTCGTAACCTCTGCCCCCTTAGGCAAGCGCGGACGTGCATTATCTGCAATTTTCACCCAAGGATCAATAAAGCTAAACTCATCATTCTTTTCATCATATGCTTTGTCCATTAAGCGACGAATACCGCCACATGCGCTATGTCCCAAGACCACGACATGCTCCACACCCAAATGACGTACCGCAAATTCCAACGCCGCCGAGGTTCCATGGTAACCGCCATCGTCAGTCTGATAAGGCGGCACAAGGTTTGCCACGTTGCGCACCACAAACATTTCACCAGCAGTTGCATCAAACAAAATACTTGGATCCACACGTGAATCACTACATGCAATCACCATCACACGTGGAAATTGCCCTTTAGTCGAAAGCTCGCGATACAGATGT
The DNA here is from genome assembly GCA_937982385.1 of uncultured Rickettsiales bacterium. GTDB lineage: Bacteria > Pseudomonadota > Alphaproteobacteria > Rickettsiales > UBA998 > CALJMC01. The sequence continues at coordinate 4,863 of CALJMC010000061.1, forward strand.
GTGTCTTGTTTAAAATGCTTTTCATGGAATCGCTTAAATCCATCAAGCAACCCCTGCGTACCACCCACATGCATTCTCATGAGGTTTTCTCCAATTCATCTATATAGCCTGAAATAATATCTAACCCTTGCTGCCAGAAATCAGGCTTGGAGATATCAATATTAAATGGTGCAAGCAGTTCTTTATGGCGCAATGTGCCACCTGCGCTCAAAAGTTCCATATATTTTTGTTCAAATTCTTTAGCATTTCCAGCCGTCACTTGGGTCTGGTATTCAGCATAGAGTGCATTCACCAAACAATCACCAAATGCATAAGCATATACATAGAATGGTGAATGAATAAAATGCGGGATATACATCCAATAATGAGCATATTCCTCATCAAAGTTCAGAGCAGGCCCGAGGCTCTCGCGCTGTACTTCCATCCATATCTCACCAATGCGCGCAGAGGTAAGTTCGCCTAGCTTACGCTCGGCATGGACTCTGGTCTCAAAGCCGCAAAATGCGATTTGGCGCACCACCGTATTAAGCATATCCTCGACTTTATTCGCGACCATAATGCTGCGACGCTTTGGGTCTTTTTCAGCATTCAAGATACTTTGGAACACGAGTTGCTCACCGAAAACGGAGGCGGTTTCCGCCAATGTAAGCGGTGTATCTGCCATCAAGGCGCCCTGCTCTGCTGACAACACTTGATGCACACCATGGCCAAGCTCATGCGCCAATGTCATGACATCACGTGTTTTTCCTTGAAAATTCACCAGCAAATACGGATGCGCAGATGGCACTGTCGGATGTGCAAATGCCCCTGGTGATTTTCCATCACGCACGGGGGCATCAATCCAACCCTTATCGAAAAACTCTTTGCCGATCTTTGCCATCTCAGGTGAGAAAGCAGCATAGGCCTCTAGCACCAAGCTCACCGCCTCATCCCAGCTATAGAGCGAATCATCATCAGCTGGCAGCGGTGCATTCCTATCCCAATAATTGAGCGTTTCACCACCCAGCCATTTTGCCTTAATCGCATAATAGCGATGTGATAAATTCTCATAATTCTTCTCAACGGTCGACAGCAATGTTTCAACCACCTCATCTTCCACCTGATTGCTCACATTGCGTGAACTGATAGGAAGAGGAAAACTGCGCCATTTATCTTCAATATCTTTATCTTTGGCCAACGTGTTGGTGATGAGTGAGAATGTCGGCGCATGCTTGCCAAATTCTTGACCAATCACTTTTGCCGCAGCTTTGCGCACCGCGCCGTCTTTATGCGACATTTTATCCAGAATCTCTGCTGAACTTAAGCGCTCACCTTCAAAGACAAAACGCATATTCGTCACCGTTTCATCGAACAAACGTGACCATGCATTACGTCCAGTCGAGGACTTCTCAAGCAACAATGTCTCCAAATCATCCGAGAGTTGATAGGGTTTATAGGCGCGCACCATATCAAGCCAAGGCCTATAATGACGGAGTTTTTCGCTTTCTGTATAGAGCGCATCAAGCCATGCATCACTTCCGCGATTAATGCTGAGCGTAAAGAAGAGTGTTTCAGTAGAAAGTTCTGTGACTTCTTCACTAATATTTTGATAAAATTGTGCAATTTGAGGATCACTCATATCACCCGCATAGAGCAATTGCGCATAGCTCGAAAGCTTGCCGAGCGTGTCTTCAATTGTTTCATAGGCTGTAATCGCTTCTGCCAAACCATCAGCAGATAATAGTTCTATTTTTCCATCATAATTTTGCTTGAACAGCTCGGAACGTGCGCGCACATCTTTACTATCTTTTGCAACATCTGGCGCATCAAAGGATGCATATAAATCGGATAAGTCCCATACAGGCAGTGACGTGTGTGCAGTCATTTCTATTCCTTTTATTCAGTAGGTAGAGCATCCAATAGCGTACTCGCAGCCTCATTTGCCTGCTCGGCTTCATCAATGGCAGCATTCACTTCGCCAATTACCTGTTCAAGCCCCAGTTCTTTTGAAGATATAGAGCCAATATCATCAATCTTTTCCACTTCCTGTGCTTCATCTGGAGCAGCAGATGTGTCGCCTAATTCAGGCGTTTGAAGTTCTGGATTTTGAGTTGCAGGCGAAGTTTCAAGCGCATCTTGTGCAGCATCTTTGAGTGCTTCCACTTCTTCTGTTGCGGCTTCAATGTCAGATTTGACCGCATCTGTTGCTGAGGTTGAATTTTCGTTTATATTCTCAACTTCCACAACGGCTTCAACAGCTTCAATGGCTTCAATGGCTTCAATGGCCTTATTAGCCCCATCAGCTGGCATTGCTGCAGCATCTGGCACATCCAAACTTGGCACCACGGAATCCAAAGTTTCTTCAGCAGCCTCAACAATAGTTTCTGCATCTTCCACCTTTACCGCATCACCAAGTTTTGGTTCTTCGGCTTCCACTGCTACTGCTTCAGGTACCTCTGTGATTGTTTCTTCTGCTGCTTTGTCATTTTTTTCCACAAGCGGCGCTTCAATTGCAGGCTCTTGAATAAGTTCCTCAGTTTCTTGTGCGGCTTCTAGTGTCGCATCACTAATCACCACACCATTCTTTTGAAGCTCTTGCTTTACCTCAGCTTCTACTTGTTGCGCATCAACGGCACCCGTCTCTAAAGGTTTCTCTGGCGTTGCCTCTTTATCTGCAACAGGCGCAGGTACTTCAACCACGGCTGCCTTTTCTGTTGTGCCGAAATAAGAACGCAAAGCAAGTGCCACAAGTTCTTCGAAGGTGACATCACCAATATAGAATCCACCGCCATATTCACGCTGAAACTCAACCACCACACCATCTTCTGATGGCTTCCATTCTTTAGCAGCTTTGTTCAATACTTTGCGCAACATTTTTTCGCCACGTTCATCCAACAGATTGCTGCGCGACAATGTGGTAAAGAGTGCATTCACCCCGTCCACTTTAAACGCTGCATTACCAAGGGGAATCAATTCATTTTCCAAGAATTGAAACGTACCATCAAGTGACGCGTTAATTTCTCCATTGCTTGCAGTGAGAGAATCTATCACGATATTTTGTTCGCTTGGAATACCGTATTCTTCCGAAAAGCTCGCCGTTTCAAACGATGCTTTTGCCGCAACATCCAATGCACCAAACAAATTATAAGGTGCCGAGAAGCTAGACCCTTTCGCATCAACCGTTATGTCTGACAGCATTGCACCGGCTTTATAGCTGTAATCATTTTTAAATGAAACTGAAGACGCAATAAGTTGACGCTGCTTCAAAAATAGCGTCGCATCAGTGGCATTAAATACGATAGAAGACGCCTCCCCGACAGCACCGCTAAATGAGCCTTTTGCGGATGTGATGGCAGCATAACGCAGATTAGTCGCGATATTACGAAGATTTATCTCATGAGGAAGCTTCACTGAATAGTGCAAGCCTTCGTCACTATTAGTAACTTTGAGTTTGAGGCGCTCCGAAGATGTTAATGTATAACGTTCGCCATTTTTTTCCAACGTCACATCATCTCCAGCATGAAACAAGATCTCTTTGCCATCACGAGAGGTCGGCTCTGCAATCAGTGCGTTCGATGTAATAACGATCTGTGACCCATCAGGGTTTTTGAGTGAAAATCGCGGTTTATCAATAACAATATGCTTTGAAAATAAACCACCTTTTACATCCATAGTATCATAATCAAAAGAGAGGTTACTCCCTGCCGCAGAGAACTGTTTGGAGAGCACATCCTCAATACCTGAAATCTGAGTGCCGACGGCCTTTTTATCAATGCTATAACGTGAGGAGAAAATAACTAATCCAATAAGCCCCAGCACGACCAAAAGCACGATCAACAATGTCGGAAACTTAGCCGATTTCTCTTGTTTCTCATCCAACGGGTCTGTTGCGACAGCTTCTTTTTCAGCAGCCGAACTCTCTGCAACATCACTTTCAACAACTTCTTTTTTTGTAGTTTCGACTTCAGCTTTAACAGTGTCTTCAGACATGTCATTCTCCATCAGTAGATAAAATAGGTGCGAAGCGGCTAGACTTAGCCAACTTGCATATTACGCGTGCCAGTA
>CALJMC010000062.1 GCA_937982385.1 uncultured Rickettsiales bacterium
CTTCTTTTTCTTTGCTTTCTTCTCGGTGCCTTCTGGCTCAGGCGTTGCTTCTGGGGTTTCTTCAATCAGAGGTGGCTGTACGCTGATGTCAATCATAGGGTCAGAGGCAAAGCTATCATCCTGAAGCATTTGGTCGAATTCGTTCTCTAAGTCACCATTCGTACCAGATTCAGCTATGGTTGGCTGGGGTGTCATGTCGAATTCCATTTCATTACTGGGTCTCACGTTAGGCTCGCCGGGCATGCCAGGTAGCGGCGGTAGTCCCTGAGCATAGGCACTGCTTGCTGCCAAGAGCATAATGCATAACATGGTGACGATAGAGAATGCCAGCGCAGTCAATTTGAGACTAAGGGCAGTGATGTCGACCAGCTTGATTGCGACATTGCTATATGTTTTTTCTTTATCCATAGTTACATCATATCAGAGTAAGATGAATAAATTATTAACGTAGAGGCGCAGAAAAGTAAGGTTTTCTTAAGATTGTGAATTGTGTGGTGTCTTTAAAATAGGCGTCATAAAGCTCACTTTCCTGTTCGGCGAATTACACAATGTGCAATGCTAATCTTTAAAAGTGAAATTCTGTAAGATGGAGGCCGGGGACGGAATCGAACCGACGATAGAGGATTTGCAATCCCCTGCATTACCACTTTGCTACCCAGCCATGTCCAGTAAATCGGGAGGGCAACATAAGAGGAAGAGGGCCTAAGGTCAAGAGGCTTGTGTGACTATGAATGTGTTTTTTTGTCACATCAAGAGTGCTGAGGCATGGGGTGTACCTGCATGATTCGCTAATTAAGTTGCTGGGTACCAGTCATCTGTGGGACAAATAACAGTAGTACTAATAAATGTCTGGCGTTGTGATGTGTCACAATTGTCAGCGTTAGCTGTGAAGGAAGGATACGTTGATGAAGCATAATGTCGCGCGTTCAAATATGATAAAGGGTCAGCTTTATACGACTGGGCTCCAATATGGTGCGGTGGCGGATGCGATGATGCATGTCCCTCGTGAGACATTTGTGCCGAGCGCATTTGCTGACTCAGCCTATGTAGATGATGTGATTGCACTGGGCGGTGGACGTTACATGCTGAGCCCTCATATGTTGGCAACCATGCTAGATGCCGCAGAATTTGAAGGTCATGAGCGTGTACTTATTGTTGGTGGAGGCACTGGCTATTCAGCAGAAGTGGTGAAGCATCTATGCGATAAGGTCGTTATGGTAGAGGAACGTGCAGACTTGGTTTCCAAGGCGCGTGCGCAAGTTGAAGATGTTGAAGTGAATACGGCGCCCTTATCAAGCGGCTGTGCTGTGCACCAGCCTTACGATGTGGTAATCATTGAAGGAGCGGTAAAGAAAGTGCCACAAGCGCTTTTGGAACAGGTAGTTGACGGAGGAAGACTCATTACTGTAGAGTCTGATGGAGAATTGACCATGGGGCAATTAATTGTTATAAAACGTCAAAAGGATATATGGGTCGAGTCGCGAGGTGAACAATTAGTTGTTCCCGCACTTATTGGCTTTTCAGAGAATGAAGATTTTTTATTTTAATCACTAATTGCTATTAAATGTAATGGCAGAGCACAAGGACTAGTACGATGAAAAAAGGTTTTATAACAAAAAGCGCGATGGTAGCTATTTTAGCGACAACAATGCTCTCGACCCCTGTGGTTGCAGCGGATAAGTTTAGTGATGCGCTGATATCAGCATATCAAACAAACCCGCGCATCAAAGCGCAACGCAAAATACTTGAAGCGAATAACGAGACGGCATCACAAGCATTCTCAGGTTGGTTGCCGAATGTGAATGCTAACTTACAAACAGGTCGTCAGCGTAATAGTAATAGTGCGCAAACAGCTGGTAGCTTTGTCTATGGTGATAGTGATGTTGCTTCACTTACATTGAATCAGCCACTCTTTAGTGGTGGTGAGACATTGTCTCAGATGGATAAAGCAGAATATGAAATTACGGCCGCTCGCTCAGACCTTCTTGAGCTAGAACAGCAAGTATTGCTCGATGCAGTCGGTGCTTATATGGATGTAGTGCGTGATGAAGCAGTGCTGGGTCTTAGTAAGAACAACTCAAAGGTTTTGGCAAAGCAGCTTAAAGCTTCGAAGCAGCGTTTCGCCGTGGGTGAAGTGACGCGTACTGATGTTGCACAATCGCAATCTCGTCTGTCACGTGCAAAAACAGATAAAATTCAGGCGCGCGGTAGTTTGGTTACGTCCCGTGCGAATTTTGAACGTGTTATTGGTTTTGTGCCGCAAGGTGAGCTGACGACACCATCATCATTCCCGGCGATTCCAAAAACATTGGAAGAAGCCTTCATACTTGCTGAGCAGAAAAGCCCGCTTATTACCTCCGCTGAAAATCGTGAGAAATCTGCAGGCGAAGATGTTGATATTAGTGTAGCAGGTATTTTACCAGAACTTTCCTTACAAGGAAATATGCGCCGTGAAGATGGTTCGGGTTTTCAGAGCAATGAAGAGTTTAACTCTGATAGCTTGCTCTTAAACTTAGATGTACCTCTCTATCAGTCAGGTGCAGAATATTCATTGATAAGACAAGCGAAAATCAATGCATCACAACAGAAATTCAATTTGATTAACCAAAAAGATGCGGTGAAAGAATCGGTAACCCAGGCATGGGAAGCGCTCGAGACCGCTGTGGCCACAATTCGCTCTAATGAAGATGCGATTGATGCG
>CALJMC010000063.1 GCA_937982385.1 uncultured Rickettsiales bacterium
TTCTTATCGCCGTTTCATTCAGATGTATGGCGATGTGGTGCTTGAAGTGGATCATTATCACTTCGAGGAATTGCTCGAATCAATGAAGCGCGAGCGTGATGTGCTGCTCGATACCGATCTAAGTGCAGACGATTTGAGAGGCTTAGTGGCGGATTATAAAGAATTGGTAGAGCGTGAGTTGGGCCGCCCCTTCCCGCAAGACCCTAAAGAACAGCTTTGGGGCGCGATTGAAGCCGTATTCGCCTCATGGATGAACCCTCGCGCTAATACCTACCGCGCATTGCAGGATATTCCTGCAAGCTGGGGAACGGCAGTCAACGTACAATCAATGGTCTTTGGCAATATGGGAGAAGACTGCGCGACAGGTGTTGCCTTCACGCGTAATCCCTCCACTGGTGAACGCGCTTATTATGGTGAATATCTGGTCAATGCACAGGGTGAAGATGTGGTGGCGGGTATTCGTACCCCTCAACCTCTCACTATTGCAGGTAAAGAACAAGGCGGCGACTTGCCTTCCATGGAAGAAGTGATGCCAGATGTTTACGGACAGCTCATCGGCATTTTCGACATCTTGGAAAAACATTATCGTGACATGCAAGATATTGAATTTACTGTTCAAGATCGCAAATTATGGATGCTGCAAACGCGCGGCGGAAAGCGTACTGCCGAGGCGAGTATCAAAATTGCGGTTGATATGGTTGAAGAAAACCTGATTACTAAAGAAGAAGCGATTGGGCGTATTGACCCACTCGCTCTCGACCAGCTTTTACACCCGACCCTTGATCCTAACGCCAAAACCACCGTAATTTGTCGTGGACTTCCCGCCTCTCCTGGTGCGGCGTCTGGCGAGGTAGTGTTCTCTGCAGAAGAAGCCGAAGTGGCTGTAAAAAATGGCAAGAAAGTTATTCTTGTACGCATCGAAACTAGCCCTGAGGATATTCACGGCATGCATGTGTCTGAAGGCATTCTCACCGCTCGCGGTGGCATGACCTCGCACGCGGCTGTGGTGGCGCGTGGCATGGGCAAACCATGCGTATCCGGAGCCGGAGACCTCAGCATTTCTTATAGTGAAGGCGTATTTCGCGTCAAAGGACAAACGCTTAAAGTAGGCGACATTGTCACCATTAATGGCTCGACAGGTGAAGTTATGCTCGGTGCCGTGGACACAATCGAACCAAATCTTTCGGGCGATTTCTCGAAGGTTATGGGTTGGGCGGATCAAGTGCGTACACTCAAAATTCGTACCAATGCTGAAACCCCTGCAGACGCAGAGACAGCTCGCGGGTTTGGTGCCGAGGGCATCGGCCTATGCCGTACAGAACATATGTTCTTTGATGCCGATCGCATTACATCAGTGCGTGAAATGATTTTGTCTGAAAGCTTAGAGCAGCGTGAAGTCGCTATTGCGAAATTGCTGCCGATGCAACGTTCAGACTTCGCAGATATCTTCCGCATTATGGCGGGATTGCCAGTAACTATTCGCTTGCTTGACCCACCATTGCACGAGTTCTTGCCGCATACCGAGGAAGAAATGCAGGAAGTGGCAACTGCCGCAGGCTTGCCACTTGAAAAACTACAGGCACGTGCAGCAGCTTTGCATGAATCAAACCCAATGTTGGGACATCGTGGCTGTCGTTTGGGTATTAGCTATCCTGAAATTTATGCGATGCAGGCACGTGCGATTTTCGAAGCTGCGGCTGAGATTTCAGCTGAGCTCGGTGAAGCAGTCATTCCAGAAGTGATGATTCCACTAGCTATGAGCAAAGCGGAGCTCGATATCCTCAAATCAGTGATTGATGCCGAGGCAAAAGCCGTGATGAAAGAGAAATCGACGACAATAAACTACTTGGTCGGCACTATGATTGAACTGCCCCGCGCAGCACTTCGCGCAGGTGACTTAGCACAGACAGCTGAGTTTTTCTCCTTTGGAACCAATGACCTAACGCAAACAACCTTTGGTATCTCACGCGATGATTCGGCAAGCTTTATTGAAGATTATAAACGCCAAGGCATCGTGGAGCAAGACCCGTTCGTAACACTCGATATTGAAGGTGTTGGTGAGCTGATTGCCATTGCCACCGAACGCGGAAAAGCCACTCGTCCAGACATCAAGCTCGGCATTTGTGGTGAGCATGGCGGTGACCCGAAATCGATTCACTTCTGTCAGAAAATTGGCTTAGGCTATGTGTCTTGCTCACCCTATCGTGTGCCTATTGCAAGACTTGCGGCAGCGCAGGCGGCACTTGAGAATAAGTAGTTTATATTTCGTCATTCCGTGCCCGAGCGCTAGCGCGAGGAAATGACACGGAATCCATGGTGCAGTTAAACGCAGATCCCGTGTCGTAGCACGGGATGACAAGTAAATTTTGTTACTAACGACTTCTACAATGTCTGCATAATATGCTGATGCGCAAGTGTAGCAGCCATTAATTGATTATGCAGGGTTTCACTCTCACCTTTTTCAAGTGCAATCATCATTGGGCGGAGGTGGCTTTCAAACACATTGAGCAACTCGCCCATCTGCACATAAGCACGTGAGATGTTTTCGATGTCACCATCAGGCTCTTCAAGTGCAGGTGCCGACACATCAGCGAAACCTGTACCAACATAAGGAAATAGTTTTTGTTCAGACGATTGTTCAGCCAGTTGCACCACGCTAATGGTAGATGATGCAATAATACGGGGAAACAAACGCGATAAAACTGTCGCTTGAGGCAAGGTAATTGGCTTTTCACCACGCCCCTCACCCGCTGCTAACTCTGCACGCATATGCGACATAATTTGCAAGAAATTCTGCAGTGCAGCGAATATTTCAGTACGGTTCGTCAGAGCAATATCCGTCCATAAGACAGGATTGGAAGCCCCTAAACGCAAAAACAGCGCCAGTTTTTCGCGCATTTCAGTAGTGTCATCACCAATCACAGGTTTCATCACCTCTTTGAGCGTCAAGCAGCATGCATAAGCCACCAATTGAGGAAGGTGCGAAACATGGGCATACGTCCTATCATGCAACCCCGCATCCATAATTTCACAGGCACCGCCTATAGTTTGCCAAAAATTGAGAACAGGCTCTATTACCGCCTCATCAATTTCTTCGTGAGGCGTGAGTATAACGCGCTTATTCGCAAATAGCCCTTCTTCGCCCGCTGCAGCGCCAGATTCTGATTTTCCTGCAATCGGATGTGTTGGGATATAGGTTGCATTGTTTGGAATATGCGGTGCAATCGCAGCAATCGCTTCAAGTTTCACCGAGCCAGTATCCATCACCAATGCGCCCTCTGCCAGTGCATCTTTGAGTGACTTCGCAACCCCTTCAAACGTTGAGGGCGGCGTGCAGATGATCACAATATCAGCAGGTTCTGAAAGTTGCTCAATGGAGGTAATCGCCTCTTGCACCAAGCCTTTCGTCAGCAAGTAGGTGCCGGACTCTTCAGCCATATCAAGCCCAGTCACACGACGGGCGAGCTTATGGCGACGGATATCATGCGCCAATGATGCGCCAATCAGACCCAGGCCAATAATGAGGATATGACTCATAATATTTCCTTAAGAGCTTCTAGCAGCTTCGCATTCTCTTCTTCCGTACCAATAGAAATTCGCAAGCATGATGGAAGCTTATACGCCATCACGTCTCGGACATAAATTTCTTGTGCTGCTAAACCTTTGAGCACGTCATTGGCACGCTCTATGCCGCCAAATTCTACCAATATAAAATTACCTACACTTGGATATACACCCAATCCTAATGCTTGAAATTTTGAGGTGAGTGCCGCGAGGGCTTTATTGTTAATGGCGCGTTGGTTTTCCATCCATTTCACATCACGCACCGCTGCCGCACCTGCTGCTTGTGCGGCAGAGGTGACGTTGAATGGGCTACGAATACGTCCCAAGATATCCATGAGATAGTCCGAGCCGACTGCCCACCCTAAACGCACTGCGGGTAATCCGTAAATTTTTGAGAATGTTCTTAACATTACAGTGTTTTGCGTGGACAGAGCGAGGGCTATCCCATGACTATAATCATCTTCCTCAACATATTCTGCATAGGCCGCATCGACTGCCAACACCACATGTTCAGGCAATCCATCACGCAAACGCTTGAGCTCAGCACCCGAGATATAACTCCCTGTAGGATTGTTAGGATTCGCCAAAAATACGATTTTAGTACGTTCCGTTACCGCCGCTAGCAGCGCATCAATATCCGTTTTGAGGTTGGTTTCTTTTGCTTCAACAGGCACCGCACCATTGCCCAATGCATAGATCTTATACATCAAAAAACCATGTTCAGGATAGAGCACTTCATCACCCTCACCTGCAAAGGCTTGCACGAGCATACCGAGTAATTCATCAGAGCCTGCACCGCAGATGATATTATCCTCGGGAATATCATAAACCTCTGAAATCGCCTCGCGCACTCCAGAGCAACCCGCATTGGGGTAGCGGTTCATATCAGATGCCGCCGCTGCATAGGCTTCTGCTGCCTTGGGGCTACACCCATAGGGGTTTTCATTGGATGATAGTTTAATCGGTTCGGTCGTTGATATATTTGAACTCTTGCCTGCTTTATAAGGTTTAATGTCCAGAATTCCCGTTTGCGCTTGAGGTAATGCCATCGTTTATTCCTCTTCTTCCAATAATACAGGTGTCGCGTGTGAACCAATAAAACGCAATTCACTCAGCGCGCCATCACTAATTTGCGTGAGATGCTGTTGCAGTTCAAAGAACAAGCTCGAGCTATCGCCCGCATAACCTTGGATCTTAATGAGTCCAGCCCAGCTATCTTCGGTAGTTTCAGAGGATGCCGCAAGCACACCACGAAACTCGCCCGATTTCAACCATTCACCGACCAAACTTGGTGCGCCCTCAGGATGCGGATAGTCAAACAACGCCGTCACATAGCTGATGTCATCACCCGTTTCTTCTGGTTCCACTTGTCCGATTGCAAGGAATGGATTTTTTGCCGCTGTACCGCTCAAACGCTGCACAAACGGTACACAGGTGAAAATGCGGAGATTTTGCGA
>CALJMC010000064.1 GCA_937982385.1 uncultured Rickettsiales bacterium
ATGGATACCAAGATGCAGCGTCAAGCTGAGCGTGCCTTGCGTAATGGGTTATTGGCATATGATAAACGTCATGGGTTCAGAGGGCCGTTGGAGCATATCCCTTTTAAAAAGGGCGATAACTGGCAGGCAGAATTGATTGAAGCATCCAAGGACGTCCCTGTGTTTGACGGACAAGAAGTTGTGATTGTGCTATCGGTAGGCAAAAACAGTGCGACGATTGGCCGTATTGACGGCAGCAAGGGAAGCATTCCCTTCTCAGGCATGTCATGGGCTGCGAAGGTGAGTAAAATAGGGCTGGTGGGTAATGCACCCAAACGTGCCACTGATGTGCTTAAAAAAGGCGACGTTGTTTTGACGGAACTCTACAATGCTGACAGTAAGGTGAGTAAACGTCGACTGATACAAATCCCTGAAATTAATGGTGGAATCGTTGCGATGGAACCATATACAGGGCGTGTGCTGGCGATGTCAGGCGGCTATAATTCCTTTGAACATTTTAACCGTGCAACGCAAGCAAAGCGTCAGCCTGGTTCATGTTTCAAACCTTTTGTTTATCTCGCGGCGCTGGAGCGTGGTTTTACTCCCTCGACCATTATTATTGACGAACCAACCTCAGTATCCCAAGGTCCGGGCAAACCACTTTGGACACCGAAAAACTATGGTGGTGACTTTATAGGGCCTGCTACCATACGTGTTGGGCTCGAGCGTTCGCGGAACATCATGACGGTAAAGATCGCGCAAATGCTCGATATCGAACGTATCGTCCGCATTGGTAAACGCTTCGATATTTATGATGATTTACCGAAAAATTATTCGATGGTGCTGGGGTCAATGGAAACCTCATTGCTCAAACTAGTCACGGGCTATGCGATGATTGCCAATGGTGGCGTAAAAGTGAAATCGACCTTGATTGACCGCGTAGATGATCATAATGGCAAGCTACTCTTCAAAGCGGATAAACGTATCTGCCCTAACTGCGTCGCATCGCGAAAAATCCATAATGTAGCGCTGACTACGCCACCCGAAGCACGTGACACACGTGAACGTGTGCTTGATCCTCGCGTGGCATATCAAATGACGTCTATTCTGGAAGGCGTGGTGCAACGTGGTACGGCGCAAGGCGCTAAAGTGCTTGGTTTCCCTGTTGCAGGTAAAACAGGAACTACCAATGATAGCCGCGATGCGTGGTTTGTCGGATATACACAAGACTTAGTAGTTGGCGTCTATATTGGTTTTGATAAACCAAAGTCGCTCGGACGCAAAGAAACTGGTGGAAAAGTGGCACTTCCAGCGTTTGTCGATTTTATGGAAATGGTGTATAAGGATCGTCCTAAAATAGACTTCAGAGTGCCGCCCGGCATTACAAAAATTAAAGTGGATCGCTATACGGGAGCGCCGCCGTTGCCGTGGACTCAGGGCGGGGAGCTTATCATGGAATCCTTCCTCGAGGGCGGCTCTATCTTTGTGCCCGAGGGAGAAGATGCGGGGCTAGAAAGCATTGCTTTGCCAGAGGTTCAGCCCGATTATTATGCAGATTTTTATGAAGAGGGCGGTGATGTCTACGCACCTTCTATTCAGGAGGATCCGCGCGGTTATGTGCAACAGCGTATTGAAGAGCGTCAACGTCGTGAGTCGCAGGGTTATAGTACGCAAGATTTGGGCAACCGTCCGGTCGACTTAAATGCGCCTAAGAGCAATTTTATCTATGGCGATGAACGTGATCAGCGTTGGAAACCCATTGATGAACCCGTGAAAAAGGTGCCACGCAAACAGCGCAGCGGACAGAGATTTGAATATGAAAGCCAAGGGCGCGACTCAGAATACACTCCTGATGCCGACAATACTGGCACAGGTGGATTATTTTAAAGGAAAAAGATGAAAGCAGAAATCACACAATTATCAGATCATATTCAGCAGTCGTTTGCACTGTTGAGGAGGTCTCTTTGACTGGGATAAAGCCAATGCAAAGCTCGCAGCTCTGAATGACGCGGTTGAAGACCCTGACTTATGGAATGACCCCGCAGCCGCGCAAAAACTAATGCAGGAGCGTACGCATCTGCAGGGGATGATTGATAATTTCATCAAGCTGGAGACGGACTATAAAGATAATATGGACATCGCCGAAATGTCAGAAGAAGAGGGCGATGCAGAGATGCTCGCTGAGGCGGAAACTGCTCTGGGAACCATTGCGGAGAAGCTCAAAACCTTAGAGACTGAGAGCCTGCTGTCAGGTGAAGCGGATGCCAATGATTGCTTTATTGAAATTCATTCCGGTGCCGGTGGAACTGAGTCTCAGGATTGGGCATTGATGCTCTATCGTATGTATATGCGTTGGGCAGAAAAGCGCGGATTCAAAACCGAGATTGTCGATGAGCAAGATGGTGAGGAAGCGGGCATAAAATCCGCAACCATCAAGGTGATGGGACATAATGCCTATGGCTGGGCGAAGACCGAATCAGGCGTGCACCGTTTGGTGCGTATCTCACCGTTTGATAGCAATGCGCGCCGTCATACGAGTTTTTCAAGTGTGGGTGTTGCCCCTGTGGTCGATGATGCCATTGAAATTGAAATCGAAGAAAAAGATGTACGCGTCGATACCTATCGCGCGTCAGGAGCGGGCGGACAGCATATCAATAAAACCGATAGCGCCATTCGTCTTACCCATGAACCGACCAATATTGTGGTAGCATGTCAGAACTCACGCTCGCAACATACCAACCGCGCCGCCGCATGGAAAATGCTCAAATCACGCCTTTATGAGTTGGAGTTGCAAAAACGTGAGGAGGCCGCCCAAGCCGATAAATCAAACCAAACTGAGATTGGTTGGGGACATCAAATTCGTTCCTATGTGCTGCACCCCTATCAGATGGTCAAAGACCTCCGCACCAACCACGAAACAGGCAACACCTCCGCCGTACTAGACGGCGACCTAGACAAATTCATGTCCGCCGCGTTGGCGCACAGGCTGGGTGAAATAAACGAGGCGGGTTAGGTTCTTCCTTTGTCATGCCAACGAAAGCTGGCATCTAGTCTAAAATCTCATGCGGTGCATATATTAACTAGATACCACATCACTTATTTTCTTACCAAATCAGAGATTTGGAGAAAATATAGCGTCTGGTATGACATATTAAAGTTATGATCGTGTTCTATGAATATGCTACGGGATATAATCAGCGCCCACAGGTTGGGTGAAATCAATGAGGCGAGTTAGCCGAGATAGGGAACGGGTGCTTTTAAAAGTTTCTGTGATGTGTCGCAGTCATTGATTTTATATTGTGGCTGTTCAGGCAATAGATGCTCGAATGATGCAGTCTCAAGCCTAATACCTATTTCTTCAGTTATAGCGCCTAACTGTTCAATGAATGCACCAAATGC
>CALJMC010000065.1 GCA_937982385.1 uncultured Rickettsiales bacterium
GCACGCGACGCATTCGACATATCAGGAGTACGCGCACCCGTTCCCTCACAAAAGAGTTTAAAACCACCACCAGTGCCCGTTGATTCCACGATAGGTGATTTAAAATCAGGCTGATTACTACCAAATTTCTCTGCCACAACTGATACAAATGGGAATACGGTGGACGAACCAACCACATGTACTTGTTCGCGCGACTGAGCGGCAGTCGTTCCAAAGAGTGTGGTTGCAAAAAGCGCTGCTGTGAGTGTAAGAGAAAATGTTTTCATATCTATATTCCTTATCCTGTTTTCAATAAGTCATAATATAATGATGCAGCGGCAGAGGGTCAAGGGCTTCGCACGCATAGTCGTCATGCATAAAACGCATGACTAGTCTGGTGTTTCGTCATTCAGCAGGTCACGTACTTCTTGCGTAGATAAACGAGCAGCCTCTTTTGGGAGCGCGGCGGGAATAGGCTCGGCTGCTGGCTCTTCAATCGTTTCAACTTCCTGCGCAACCTCTTGCTCTGGCAGTGTTGGTACTGGCTCAGCCATTACTTCTTCAACCTCAGTCGCTATTGCAGGCACTTTTTCTGTAATAGGATTTTCTTCAGCAAGCGCCTCAGTATCGGCAGCGCTGGCTGGTATAATCTCTTCTCCCGAAGTGATAAATGCAACATCCACCAATGACATTGCCTCAAATGGTTCAGTATTTTCCACTTGCTCTTCATGTTCCAAATCGCCAAAGAAATAAAATCCGAGATTTTTAGGGGCATTATCATCCGGTGCAATTTGCGTAGGAACGCTCTCTTCTGTCGGCAGAAGGAAATTATTCTTGAGAGTTTTGCGATATTCGGTTTCAAGATTGATGATTTTCATCACCGTCTTTTTTTTAGTCGCATCCAACAAGGAAAGTGCCTCAGTCACCGTTTCGGCAGAAAAATCCTCAGACGTTCCATCTCTAAAGTAAATACGGTATTTCCCTCGAAACTCAGTTGAAAGAGATTTTCGAGGCATATGAAAGGCAACAAATTCGTCTTCTTCATCGCTTAGCATAACTTTTCCAACCTAGTAAGCTTTCCACTTCATGCCGCCGAGAACATAGCCAACACCCTCACCCTCATTCTTTGCGAGCGGCACCATATTCGAACGATATTTAATAAGCATACCTGAGCTATTTACGAACTCTGACTCTTCATCCACAGGTTTCTTCGAAGAGACAACCTCTCTGAATTTATGCACCAGCGACATACTTGATGGGAAAACGAGTTTTTCACAAATTTCTTTATCAGTACTATCATCGCCATAAGCTTCCACCAAAGATTTTCCTAAATAAATATAAGAGAAATCTTCTGCTTCTGCACCGTCACCATCAACACGCACCAAAAAGCACGAGTCCCAGACAGCAGCTAAGTTTGCAACACTCACATCACGCTCTTGCGGCAATGCACGTCCATCTTTAAGCTTTGTCCAATATTCTTCAATAAATTGATTGATACGCTTTTTGTCTTCTGAGGTAGCGGCTATGGACACTGAAAATCTCCTAAAAAAGAGTGACGTTAAGACGGAGCAAAATGCCCCTGCATAGTAATGATACTATAGATTACATCAAAAGCCCAGTCAGGCATTTTTTGCAAGCACAAAACCTGCAAAATAGAGTGATCCACAACATAATATGTCACAAGATGATACATTCGCGGCAACAAACTCAGCTATTGCCTCACCAAATGTGGTGGCGCGCACAGGACATGATGGCGAAAGCGCACTAATTTCTTCTAAAAAATCCGCACTTTCTTTACTCATCGGTTCATCAGGGATTTCAACCAGCTGAACAGAGGCAGCATACGGCAATAATGGCGCCATAAACCCTTCTGCATCTTTCGTCTTAACCATCGCTGCCACAATATGTAGTGGGCGCTGTTCTTCTCTGCGCGATAACCATCCTGCAATCACTTTCCCTGCAGCAGGGTTATGACCACCATCCAACCAGAGCGACACATCATTAAGTGACGAAAGCTTCTCAACAACCGAGCCAGACTCAAGCGGCTGCAAACGCGCCGCCCATGACGCATGCTCAATTCCCTTATGAATCGCCTCTTCATCAATATTGAACTCTTCCAGCTGCTCAATGCATGCAATAGCCAGAGCTGCATTATGCATCTGATGTGTTCCTGCCAAGGCTGGACGCAAACGCTTAAAACCATCAGGGTTACGTTTGGACACATAATCAAACGTGTCTTTATCAGGACGCGGCATATAGCGCCATGCATCACCACAGACACTGATAGAGGCAGCAGACGCTTCCGCTTTATCCTTCAGCACCACCAATGCATCCGATTCTTGCGCACCAATCACACAATGCGTATCTGGCTTTATAATACCCGCCTTTTCACCAGCAATCTCAGCAAGTGACTCACCCAAAAACTCTGCATGGTCAATCGAAATCGGGGTAATAGCGGTTAAGCGCGGCTTAGCAATAAGGTTCGTAGCATCTAAACGCCCGCCCAAGCCTGTCTCTAGCAACACAATATCGGCAGGGACCTTAGAGAATGCCAAAAATGCCGCAGCAGTAGTGCTCTCGAAAAAGGTTAAAGGAAAATCGCGCGAGGCAGCAACAACCTGCGACAGCACATCCGCCAAGAATTCATCATTAATCTGTTCGCCCGCCACCACAATACGCTCATGAAACTGCACCAAATGTGGCGAGGTATAAGCATGTACTTTCAGCCCAGCAGCTTCAAAGATCGCACGCAAATAGGCAATCAGAGACCCCTTGCCATTCGTTCCGGCCACATGAATCACCGGCGGCAACCTACTCTCAGGGTTTCCAATACGATTCATAAACTGAAAAATTCTATCGAGCTTGAGGTCAACAGCAGCAGGCAGCGGGTGCTGTTCCAACTGCGCAAGCAAATCGGATACTAATTCTGAGGAGGTATCTATCATTGCTCTGGCTTGCATAATTTATTTCCCCGATGCCATAAACATAATCACTAGCACACCAATCACGCCACCTTGTAGCCATACACGCCAAATCATCAACTTATTCGAGCGCTCAGAACTCCCCTCACCGCCGCGGGCAAGGTTATAGATGCCCATAACCAGTACGGCTAGAACACCAACGAGCAATGCACCCATTAATATGACCATGAAACTCATCCGGCATCTTTCATCAAAAAGGTGCGACTGCAATAAGGGCACACCACATTGCCTTCATCAGCTTCAATATGCAGAAAAACACGCGGGTGACCAAGCTCTACACTACCGCCATCACACACAACATCATGTGTATCCACTTCAATTACTTCGAATCCATCTTTAACGGCCATGTCTCATCCTTAGCGTAATAATTAGTTCTATCTAGTTATAGCAAGATACGACCTAATAGAAAATAAAATTCGGCTGTTGTTTCGAGCCACGGTTCTGCGCAGAAACATCAACCATCCTATATTGCTGCTGACCTTGCACAAAGTGCTGCACTCCGCTCTTGGACACAGGCTGCGACAACGTTTCCATCACAACCGATTGCTCGTGCGACAAACCATTAATACGAACATTCGGCGTAGGCGAGCCATCAGGACGAATCACCAGCACTTCTGCATTCCGAGGCCTTTCTTTTCGTGTCACTTTTATGACCTTCATAGAAACACCTTTGCGCGCTTTTGGCTTTGCAGAGGCTACTTTTGCCGAGCGACTTGCGGCCGATCCAGAGGATGTTGATGTGCCCTTACTGGAGCGCAGTGCGCTTTCCACAGAGGCAAACCCAGCATTGCCCGATGTATTAGCTAAAATAACACGCCCGACCTCATCAGTGCCACCCGCAACATTCGCGAGCACTTTTTGCCAGTTATACTTCACTTTCGCAAAATATTTACTGCCACGTGACTTGGTTTTGGAGTGGTAAGACGCTATCGCACGCTCCCATGAGCCATAAGTATTATAATGAGTTTTTAACAATTTTGCAGCATAGGCCACATTATTACCCATATCAAACCCTTGAATCACACTTGGGAATGCCTCAGGGTGATGTTTTAAATTCACCTGCATGCAGCCAATATCAATCGACTTTTTGCCCTGTTCTTTCAAACGATTAACTGCCGTCACGGCATCATGTTTCGATTTGAAGAAATGCCCCTTGCCTTCGACATTGATTGTCCACGGCCATGGAAGCATCATCTTTTCTGCTTTATGCCAACGACCAGACTCCGTAATCGAAATGGCACGCAACAAATGCTTTGGAATACCATATTTGCGCTCCTGGCGTGAAAAATGTTTGGTGCAGTAGCTAGAGCTATGCACCATCATTTTTCCCGCAGACTGCTTCAACTCTTGAGCAGAAAGAGGAGTTGCAGCAAGCACTGTTACGAAAGCGATACTATAAAACAACGTTTTTTTCATAAGAATAATGTTAGCATAAAAAGAAGCCAACACACACAATATCGAGCAAAACCATATACTACTCCCTATTTCCCATTCTCGCGTGACAAAAAGGCACGCAGACTGTCATCAAACTGTAATATTTAGCAGGGATTTTTTTTGCTATACTATAACCATAGAGTAACCAAACAACCCAAACATAAGAGGCGCATCATATGTTCAATCCAGAGCAATATATCACCCCACTAGATAACGGCTATGTGCTATGCAGTAATCCCGTAGCGGATGGCGGCATGAGCGCCATAACTGTGAACACAATGCTCCGCAATGAACAAATGAAAACCTTTCAAGAATCCATCAAACGTATGGTCTTGAGCAAGTTATTTTCACCCAAGTTTGCCGAGGTAATTCTTTTCGCTACCGAAACGGGTGTTGCAAATTCAAGAGAATTCGCGTAAGATGCGCGAAATAGGAGGAGTAACTATGACACAACATAACACACCACATCACAAAGTAAGTCACGCTCAACATTTGGGTAATGAGACAGTCGCCTTTCATGCAGAGCAAGGCGGAACCATTAACGTTCAAATGTTTGTGGACAATCAAGATGCCGCTATTCGTGGATTCCAAGCACCAGATGCTTCATCCCCGCGCCTTGACCAGCAAATGCAAAAAATGCAAGAGCTCGGAATGCTTTCAGACACTGCGTTACCAACACTCGATAATGCTCGTGCAAATGCAGGAATTCAAATGCAAGCACCACCCTCTGCCTTGGGCTCACACACTGCTAAATTACAAGAGCAGCAGATGTCAGCACCGTCACAAGACGGACAAACGCGCGGCTAATCTCAATATAATGGATAATAACAAACCCTGCCACATCACCTGTGAGCAGGGTTTGTTATTTTAGTGTGCGACATAATCATCTGCTTTGTGCGCCATTCCGCGCAATGATGCTTGATAGGTCTTTTCATCCACATCAGACCATTCAACAGGTTTAATCGGCTGCGTAAGTGCATGCTTCAGCACGTCATCAACGGTTTCCACAGGAATAATATTGATATCGCGTTTTACATTATCAGGAATTTCTTCCAAATCCTTTACATTTTCATGCGGAATCAAGACGGTTTTAATGCCACCACGAAGGGCTGCGAGCAATTTCTCTTTCAATCCACCAATAGGCAATACGCGACCACGCAAGGTCACCTCACCTGTCATCGCCACTGTGCGGTCCACAGGAATACCCGTTAGCACTGACACAATAGTCGTACACATCGCAATACCCGCAGATGGTCCATCTTTCGGCGTAGCGCCTTCAGGCACATGGACGTGAATATCTTGCTCACGAATCATTGGCGGCGTAATACCGAACTCTGGTCCACGCGAACGCACAAAATGATAAGCTGCCTGCACAGATTCTTGCATCACCTCACCAAGCTTACCCGTATAAGTCACGCGACCTTTACCAACAATGTTCACTGCTTCAATTACCAGCAAATCACCGCCAGCCTCGGTATAAGCAAGACCAGTCGTCATGCCAACCCAGTCTTTGGTTTCCATCTCGCCGAAGCTAAATTTCTTCACACCAAGGAACTTACCAAGATTGCGGCGCGTTACAGCCACCTTCTCTTTACCTTGCATAAGAATTTGTTTCACAGCCTTACGCGTAAGTGACGCCATTTCGCGCTCAAGGTTACGCACCCCCGCCTCACGCGTATAATAACGAATCACATCACGCAGCGCATCTTCCGAAATACTCCACTCTTTTTTCTTCAAACCATGG
>CALJMC010000066.1 GCA_937982385.1 uncultured Rickettsiales bacterium
AAAATGGAAGGAGAAAAAAACGATGCCTCAGCATTCGTTTTATTTATTGAAATAGAACAAACCCCCGCGTAACCCTAAAGGTTACATAATGCGAGGGAATGCCGTACTGACTATAACGAAAAGGTTAGTTAACCGGAATCGTTGTACTGTTGAGGTATGTTGCCGTTTGGGCTTTGTTAAAACCTACAAATGCAGCCCCAGACAAGAATATAATAGTTAGAATCAGAAAAAAGAAGGCTGTAAAACCTTTTTGCGCTGCAGCTCCACACAAAGTGCAAAGACCTAATATTATGCATCCCCAAACAATTACTTCAGTCATGATTTAAATCCTCAATTAAGTGAGAAAAAGTCTCAATTTATGAGACAGTTTGGTTGGAGGGTATGAGTTATGTTCTGTCACATTCCTCAACTTTCCTTCCGTTCATTGTATAGCTTACGCTATACCTCCCTTTATATCTGAAGCATTCTGCTTCAAAAGGTGTTGCCAAATGGTATGACTGCCTCTTTTTTTTCGGTGGAGGACTATTCGACCTGAGCCAATCGCTTGAAATACCATAATGTTCAGCGCAATCCATCTTGTGTACTCCGCTGCGTATGCATGCGTGGTAACCTTCAAGACTTAGTTGCTTTCTAACGTCCATAGTACTTCTTTTATCAGCATAGGCTGAGGTTGAAGTTACTAAGGCTAATATACTGATTAAAATCTTCATAAAAATCTCCTGGTAGGCTTTATCTTATGTAAAGCTGACCAATTGATGACATCCCAAGTGGGAAAAACCCTTTATAACCGAAGCTATAAAGGAATGATTACGCAATGAAATTCAAAAAGAATTTCAAAAAAATGCGCAAAAGTGAATATTCAGAATAACATGGCTTTATGACGGTTTTATGACAGTAATGCAGAAATTGTGCTGATATGCTGTCTTACGCGCGCGATGCGTTCGGCGGTGGTTCCCATGTTCATGGCGATGAAGAGGCTTTGGTCGGGGCGGACTTTGGCGGTGCGGCTGTGTTTTGCGACATAACCGATGAGGGCTTCGGGTTTGGGGAAGGTATTTTCATGGAAGCTGATGACGATGCCTTTGGGGCCTGCATCAATTTTGGAGATATGGGCTAGGCGGCATTCGCGTTTGATGGAGAGCACGCCGAGCAGGGAGGTGACCTCTTCGGGTAGCTCGCCGAACCTGTCGACCATCTCTGCGGCGAAGCTTTCAACTTCATCCTGTGCTTCAAGTTTTGCGAGCCTACGATATAAGCTCAACCTTAATGGCAAGTCTTCAATATAAGTTTCTGGTATTAATAGTGAAATACCTAGGTTCACTTGTGGTGTGAAGTCTGAGTTATCCACAGCCTCATCCCCAGATTTATCATCAAGTAATGCATGATGTTTTGCCTCAATAATCGCCTCTTGCAGCATATGTTGATAGAGTTCTACGCCCACTTCTTTGACATGCCCAGACTGTTCCTCACCGACCATATTTCCGAATCCGCGTATGTCCATATCGTGACTGGCGAGGGTGAAGCCTGCGCCGAGCGTGTCGAGCGTTTGCATCACTTCTAGGCGGCGTGTCGCGTCTTTGGAGATGTTGCGATGATGTTCCAGCGTGAAATAGGCATAAGCCCGCACTTTGCCGCGCCCGACACGTCCACGCATTTGATAAAGCTGCGCGAGTCCAAACTTGTCCGCGCGGTGGATAATCATGGTGTTGGCGGTCGGAATGTCAATGCCGGACTCGATGATAGCGGTGGAGATAAGGATATCAAACGCGCCTTCATAGAATTTATTCATAATGTCATCCAGCTCAGCGGCGGGCATTTGTCCCGTTGCCATGGCGATGCGTGCCGTGGGGGCAATCTCAGCGATGCGACGGCGTACTTCACTTAAGTCAGCAATGCGGGGCGCCACATAGAATACCTGTCCGCCACGGTGCATTTCGCGCTGAATTGCTTCACCCACAACGATAGGGTCAAACGGCATTACGAAGCTGCGAATGGCGAGTCTATCCACAGGCGGGGTGGTCATAAGGCTGAGCTCGCGCACGCCCGAGAGTGCCATTTGTAGCGTGCGGGGGATAGGTGTGGCAGAGAGTGTAAGTACGTGGACATTTTCTTTGAATGATTTTAATTTTTCTTTTTGTTTTACACCGAACCGTTGTTCTTCATCAACAATTACAAGTGCTAAGTTATCAAACTTAATCTTAGATGAGAGGAGTGCGTGGGTGCCTATAATGATGTGGACAGATCCGTCTTCGAGCCCTTCGCGGGCTAGGTTGGCATTCTTGCTGGTGACAAGGCGCGAGAGTTGTGCAACCTTTATCCCCGTACCTTCAAAGCGCTTCACGAAGTTGTGATAATGCTGTCGCGCGAGCAAAGTTGTCGGGCAAATCAGTGCCACTTGCTTGGTGGTGCCGTCATGGGTGGTGGCGGCTGTGACAAAGGCAGCGCGCAGGGCGACTTCAGTTTTGCCAAAGCCAACATCGCCGCAGACGAGTCTATCCATCGGGCGTCCTGATGCAAGATCTTCGAGTGTTTCCTCAATTACGCGGGCTTGGTCTTCGGTTTCATCATAGGGAAATTTGGATACGAAGCTCTCATAGACATCGTTGGTGACGCTGAGGGCCGGGGCTTGCTTGATGGCGCGCAATCCTGCGATTTTCATCAGTTCAGCGGCCGCCATTTTCACGCGTTCTTTCATGCGTGCTTTGCGCATTTGCCAGCTGCCCGCACCGAGTTTGTCGAGTTCTGCGCTGCCAGATTCCTCAGAGCCAAAACGGGTTAATAAGTCAATATTTTCAACGGGTAAGAAGAGACGGTCATCGCCTTTATAGATAAGTTTGAGGCAGTCATTGCGGATGCCAGCGGCTTCCATGGTAACTAAGCCCTCAAAGCGTCCGATGCCGTGGTCTTTATGGACGAGGAGTTCGCCTTCTTCAAAGCCGGCAGCTTCAGCGAGAAAGGCTTCTGCCTCGCGATTTTTCTTTCGGCGGGTGCGAATGATGGTCTGTCCGAAGATGTCGTGTTCGCTGTAAAGTATAGCGTCAGGTGTTTGAAAGCCTTGGGCGAGGGGTTGTGTGGTGAGATAGCAGCCTGCCTCCCGTCCTATAATCTCTTTCCATTCGCTAACGATAGTTGCGTGATAGTCTTTTTCTTTCAGGAGGGCTTGTACGCGGCTGAGGCTGCCTTCGCTTTGACAGCAGATGAGAATGGGGATGTTCTGTTGTTTGTAGTTCTCGGTTGCGATAATCAGCTGGTCGAGCGGCGTGCTATCCGCCACTGATTTCGAAATATGGTAGAGGCTTCTCCCTGCTTTCATTGGCAGTGATTGATCGTGCTCAGAGCCTGAAATTGCGGAGAATTCAACGGCATGTGTTACGTTAAGTGATTGCTTCAGGAACTCTTTCTTTATATATAAATAATCAATAGGTAGCGGGTTATATATAAAGTTATAGCTTATCTTTTTTGCGGCTTTATTATCGCCATATTCACGACGCGCTTCATAGTAATCTGCGGCCATCTCCAGACGGTCATTCAATGTTGATGTGACGCTTGCGCTTAGGTTGGTGTGGATGTTTTCTGGGAGGTAGTCATAGAGCGTGTCGCATTCCTCGTAGAAAAGTGGGAGCCAGTGTTCCATGCCAGGGTAGGTCGTCCCGTCCGAAATGGCGTGATAGAGTGCATCCTCACGGTGTGCGGCGCCAAACATCTCGCGATATCGGGTGCGAAAACGTTGAATGGTCTCCTCGGTGAGTAAAACTTCGCTTGCGGGGAAGAGGGTGAGTTCGGTTGCTTCTCCCTCTGTGCGTTGTGTGAGTGGGTCAAACCAATGAAGTGATTCGAGTTCGTCGCCAAAGAAATCGAGTCGAATAGCGCGTTGATAGCCGCTGGGAAAGATATCCACAATGCTTCCGCGCACGGCAAATTCACCTGCTTCCATCACTTTAGACGCGCGCCGGTAGCCCTGAATTATCAACGTCTTTTGCAAGTCGTTGCTGTCGCATGTGTCACCTTTATTTAATAGTTTAGTCGATTGTTTAATAATGGATTGTGGAGGTAATTTTTGTATGAGTGCGCTTGCCGTAGTGAGGATGGCAAGTGGCTTATCTACAGGCGCGGATGCGAGTGTGGATAAGGTTGCGATGCGCTCTGTCATGATGTGCGATGTCGGTGATACGCGGTCATAGGGCAGGCAGTCCCACGCTGGAAATGTTAGCACCGTGAAGTCGCTCAAGAAAAACTCTGAGGCTAGCTGTGCTTGCGCCAAGTCTTTGTCATGATGGCATAGATAGAGCTGCGGGCTGTTGCTGCCGAGCGCGCGATTGCGCAGTGCTAGCATTTCCGCGCCTGTGGGGACACCATAGAGCGTGTTAGTCCAGTTTAGGGTTGGGTTGTTATCGTCGAGCGTGGCGGTGTTCATGACGCTTTGGAGCCCACCAATTGTTTGGTGTGTTCGTGAGAATCACTATATTCACGCAGGATGTCTAGTAGTGGGAGATACGCCGCATTGTCAGGCTCAGCCCTGCCTACAAGCCACTTCCAGATGTCGGCATCATGCTCTTCCATCAGCTTTTCAAACAAGTCTAACTGACTGTCAGATAGCGAGTTGAGGTGGTTATTGGCAAAGTATCCAAGCACCACATCTGTCTCTTTACAGCCACGGTGCCAGCTGCGATAGGTCAAACGCTTGATGCGAATCTCTTTTTCTGTTTCGGACATAATTGATCTACATTAGTATTATGTTAAGTTTTCCCTGATAGCATATGGTGTTTTTCCGTAAGCGCAACCTCTTAAATATGGATTTTTCACATGGAGTTTTTTTTCCGCAAAGATGATGCAATGGCACTCATCAAACAAGATAATGACGCAGAGCTAATTACGCTTGAGGGCGTGAATGCTGTCATGCTCAAGCTGCTGGGCTATGGCGTGGAGGATAGGCTTCGGTCGATTCCGCTCGGTAATTTTATTGGTGATGATACACGTCTGTTGCTGAAAGATGAGATTGAATATGCCGGTGATAATCATGATTTGATGGATGTAATGCGCCGTCAGCGCGAGGTTGTTCTCAAGACTAAGGATGGCAAAGAACTTAAGACACCGTTTAAAATGGTGAGGGCGGCAGCGCAAGATAAGCATTTATGGTTCCGTCTGATCGTGAAGGATGAAAAGCGTGAGCGTGAGGTGGCCGTGCTGCATGAAGCAATATCTGCAAACCTTAAGGGTCATGAAGTGATGGATGAGGATACTGGACTCGTTAATGAACGAACGTTCATTAAAGATTTGGAATTAGCTCAGCATTATACAAACAGCCAAGACATAGGCGCTGCCTGTGTTTCTATAAGGCTTGATGATTATGATGCCATCGCTTCACATGGTAAGGGATTTGGTGAACGTGCGCTGCGTCATGTGTCCAATTTGTTGCGTCAAGGCCTGCGCGATAATGATGTGATCTCTCGTTTTGGTGAGAGTGCAATTAGTGTTTTGTTGCTTGATGTTGCGCCAGAATCTTTGCCTGTAGTCGTGGGACGTATTCGTAGTTTGACTCAGCGTGATTCTACTTTTTCGATTGATGCACCTGCATTAAAACATATCTCCGTGAGCTATGGTTATAAAGCGATTGATGCAGATGGTGATGTGAGTGACTTGCCAACAGAGTGCCTAGAAGCTGTGCTCGGCAAAGATAAAGAATCTATCGTGAAGGTGTAGCATCAATTATATGCTCGCCTGTTTGTATCGCGTGGTCAATCCTGTGTGCGCGTTCTATGAGGGCGTTGGTGTATTTTTCGGCATCAGCACGAATTTCTGCTTCTTCTTCCTGCGTTTTTGCATGTTTTGCTAATGTTTCCATGGCGAGGAGCGTGGGGCTGTGGTCTTGGAAGTTTCTTATATGGTCTTCAGTGCTATAATGTTCCAATTCCCATGCCTTTGGTGCATTGTTGAATATGTTGTTGAATCTATCTTTTTGTTCGCCAGTATTCATGATTTTTCTTTTAAAAATATTTTCATCATTGAAGTGTGATAAGACGTTATAAATAGTCGCCAAGTTAGACAGAATGGCTAAATGGTGATTGCAGGCGGCGCTAGGTAAGCGGTTTTCTATACATGATATTTCTCTTGAGATACCTTCTTCGTCGAGTTCCTCTCTCCATGCCAGATCGTTGCGGTTATCTGGTGCGCTATTCTCATGCTCGTCCATTTCGTAAAGATGTTTTCTGCGCATTTTTAGGTTAGTTCCATCATAAAATGCTAAACCATCAGATAATTGATGGTCTCTTATGGCATTAAACAATAGCTTTCCTAGAGGGGTTGAGCTTGTTATAGCCGATTCTGCCTCAATTAGACTCGACTCGGTATTACCTCGTGCCCATGGGTGTAATGAAATATTAATATGCCCGCCTTTTATATTTGCGTTACTACCATCAGTTACTGTAAATTCTCTAGACTCTGTTGAATGAGCTGATAGCATTCTTTTACTTGTTGCTGATATGTCCTTGCCTAAGCGTTCAAATGCTCTGGTTGATTCTAGTAACATATGTTTTATACTATTAACTTCGTCTGCGGCACGGTTAGGAAAACGTGGTTTTGAGGTTGCTTCTATTCCGCCATCATCTACATAGAAACGATTTATGATGTGCGTTTCTTCAATGTCATATTCTTTCTTTAGATGATCTTCGCCAATTTTGATTATATTATTTATCTCGCTATCGCTGGCTTCTATTTCTGCGGCAAATAATGCTGAGTAGCCCATCTCCTTCATTGCTATATCAAACTTATCCATATATTTTTTGGCGATTTGGGTTGCATCGTAATCTGGCCCTGAGTCGGCATAAGAATTGTGCGAATGTCCATACAAAAGCACCGCATCTTTCACAGAAGATGCGTCAATGGTGGTTTGTGGTTGTGCGTTTGTGTTCATAAACTCACAATAACAAAGAATTGTGACAACTTTATGAAGCTGTTGCGGTTTTTGAGGATTGGCGTAGAATGCTGCTATGTCCAGACCATCAGAATTATTTTCGATATTTGCAGATGTCTCTACGCTTCGGGGTGTGGGGGAAGGGAGCGTGAAGGCGCTTACTCGGTTGTTGTCGCGCAATATTTCTGCTGATGAATTGGATGAGGATGGCAAGGCGAATCATGCGCCGAGAGTGCCACGCTTGAAAGATTTACTGTTTCATCTGCCGATGCATGTGGTGGATAGAACGCATTCACCGCCGCTTACTGAACTGAAAGATGGAATGATTATCACTGTTGTGGTGCAGGCCTTGGAGCATATGCCGCCACCACCGCGCACTAAACGACCGTATAAAATTTTAGTAGCAAATGATTCGGGTGAACTTACGCTTTCGTTTTTTAAGGGTGATAAGAGCTATTTGAATAAGCAGCTGCCTGTGGGGCAAGATCGCGTGATTAGTGGGCGGGTCGAGCGTTATGATGGCGTCTGGCAGATGGCGCATCCTGATAGGATTGCCTATCCTGCGGCTTATGACAAGGTTGCGGTGTTGGAACCTGTCTATCCGCTGACCTATGGCTTGACGAATGGTCGCATTGTGCAATGGGTTGAGTTGTCGTTCGATAAAGCGCCTACGCTTTCGGAGTGGATTGAGCCTACATTGCTTAAGCAGCAAGATTGGCTGCCGTGGAAACATGCGTTGACGGCGCTGCATTATCCTGCGGATATGAGTGTGTTTTTGCCGAAGAATCCCGCGCGGATGCGTTTGGCGTATGATGAGATGTTGGCGTCGCAATTGGCGCTGGCAATGGTGCGTTCACGTATGAAGAAGCAATCGGGCACAGCCTATGCGGCGGAGTGTCCGCTGGCATCCGAGGTGGAACATGCGTTGCCGTTTGCGCTGACGAACGGACAGCAAGAGGTTCTGACGACGATTCGTAAGGATATGTCAGGCGGAGAACGGATGCTGCGTTTGCTGCAAGGTGATGTGGGAAGTGGCAAGACAGTGGTTGCGTTGTTGGCGGGGTTGTCGGTGATAGCCGAGGGCGGGCAGGTCGCGATTATGGCTCCGACTGAAATTCTCACACGACAGCATGCCAAGAGCTTTGGCAAGTTGTTGCATGATTTTCCTGAAATTGGCGTGGTGATGCTGACGGGCACGCTGAATGCGGCGGAGAAAAAGGATGCGCTGGCAAAGATGAAAGATGGTCGTGCGCAGATTATTATAGGTACGCATGCGCTGTTTCAGGATTCTGCGGAATATCATAGGTTGGGGCTTGTGGTGGTGGATGAGCAGCATCGCTTTGGTGTAGCGCAGCGCCTTACCTTAGCGGCGAAGGGCGATAAACCGCATATGCTCTTGATGACGGCAACCCCCATTCCGCGCAGTTTGTCTATGGTGGTCTATGGCGATATGGATAGCTCGGAGCTAAAGGAAAAGCCTGCAGGGCGCGAGGAGATTAAAACGGTCGTGATTCCTTTCACGCGTGAGGAAGAGGTGTTGCAGGGCGTGCAGCGGGCGCGTGAGCGTGGCGAAAAAGTCTATTGGGTCTGTCCGCTGGTGGAGGAGGGCGAGGAAACGCCACCGCATGTAAAAGCGGTTGAGTTGCGCTATGCTGAGCTAAGAGCGCGTTATGGTGAGCGCGTGGGGCTGGTGCATGGGCAAATGAAATCGGAGGAGCGTCAGCGGGTGATGGCAGGCTTTGCGGGCGATGAGTTTGATGTGTTAGTTGCAACCACCGTTATTGAGGTGGGTGTAGATGTGCCTGAGGCAACTGTCATTATCATAGAGAACGCAGAACGTTTTGGCTTGGCGCAGTTGCATCAGCTCCGTGGACGTGTTGGGCGAGGGGATAAGGCATCGAGTTGTATACTCCTCTATCACCCTTATTGTTCGGACACCGCGAAAGAGCGCCTGAAAGTGATTCGTGGCACCAATGATGGATTCCATATTGCTGAAGAAGATTTGCGCTTGCGTGGTGGTGGCGAGGTGCTGGGCACGCGCCAGAGTGGTCTGCCAGCATTTACGTTTGCTGATTTAGGAGAACATAAAGAATTGATATCTATGGCGCGCGATGATGTGAAACTTATTTTGCACCGCGACCCAGAACTCACCAGCGAGCGCGGAAAAGCACTGCGTCAGTTGCTCTATTTGTTTGAGCAAGACCAAGGGGTGAAGCTGCTTAGTGGGGGGTAATATTTGTTGGCTTCGAAGCCGTGCATGCTGCACGTTTCTCCGCTATCGCTAACGCGACGCTCTCGGCAGATTCGGACGTGCTGTCCTCGTTCCGAATTCTTCCTCCCTTCAATCTTCACACAACTGTAACACAAAAAATTCTCAAGTTTGCTATTATGTAGTTATAGAAAACCTTTTGAAAGGCAAGACCCATGGTTAATTATTATGACGAACAACAAGAAAATGGTTCAAGCGTACCGCTCGTAGTAGGTGGATTAGCGGGTGCTGCAGGCGCAGGATATCTCGCCAACAAGCATTGGTCTGGTGCTGGGAATACAATTGCTGCTGATGCTGACAAGCTTAAGGGAACAAACCTTGGTAAGATTAAAGAAATGAAAAAACTCATTTCTGATGCTGGTGACGTGACTGACGCGAGTCTTGCAACGGATATAGAAAAATTAAGCTTAGAGAGCTTAGATAGTCGTTTTTCAGAATTACCTAAAGATGGTGACCTTAGAAAAGCAATATCTAATGATGCAGGTCATTTTGATCGTGCTAAAGCTACGGCATATCTGAAAGATGTAGGTAAGTCGGAAGCAATTAACCCAGCAGCTTATGAGTCTGCACTGCATAATTTAGAAGTTGAGGCTGGTAAAAAGGGTTCTTTAGGTGTTGCTGTAGCTGGCGAAGTTATGACAGATGGAAAATTTGACGCGCCCAAAGCAGAGTCATGGTTGAAGAATAATCCTGAGCATATTACAAAGAATGCCACTGATGGAATTGGTGAAGATGTTGCTGCCTACAAAGAGGCACGTGTGGAACGCGCGAAAATGCAAAACCCTCTTCCTAAGAGTTTTGAAGATACAGTAGCGAAATATGAAGGTCATACAGTTGACAGCGCGAAAGAGATTAAGGTTGCTGATAAGAAACCTAAAGGCTTTAAAGAGTGGTCGCCAGAGCGTAAGGCGCTTCATGGTGCTGAACGTAATGTTCAGGAAGCGGGAAAAGCTTATGCTCAACAGCATGCAGAGTTTAAAGTGTGGGAAGCCAGTGAAGGTGCTGCAGTTGGGCCAGAGTTTGTTGAAACACAACGTGCAACAATGCTAGGCAAGCATGAGGCTGTATTACACAATGCAGTCGCTGACCGTCATGCATTATCTCACCCTAAGTCTATGGCAAGCCAAGCTGAAGGCGTGATGGGCAAAATTAAAAGTGCTGGTAGCGGCAAAGTGAAAATTGTAGGTGCAGCACTTGCTGGTGCGGCGGTTGTTGGTGGTATTGCACATAAGATGTTTGGTGGTGCTGAACCGTCTCCGCGTGTTGATCCTGCTAGTCTCCAGATGGGCAATCAAATGGCGATGCAAGGTCAGGGATACTAATCATGACATTACATATACTATACTCTCTATTATTGTGGCGTGCGATTGAGCGCAAAATGATGAAGATTCGTCTTTAGTTTTAGGGGTCAATCTTTCGTTGATTGTTCTGGACTCTGAAACGGGTTCACAGTGACAATGCGTTTCTCCGTAAATGTCACGTTTACTCCTTAGTTTCATAAAACTCTAAAAATCTTTAAATTGTGGTTGTCACTTGCAGTGTTTTACTGTAGATAAGCGTCAGTTCTGCGTGTGGCCTAGGTTGCGCACAGCTTTTTATTGAATTTTTAACACGTGCTTGAGGTATAAATCATGTCTAAAGAGAAGTTTGAGCGGACTAAGCCGCATTGTAATATCGGAACTATTGGTCACGTCGATCATGGTAAAACATCATTGACTGCTGCTATCACTAAGGTGTTGGCTGCTAAGGGTCAGGCTGAGTATTCGGCGTATGATTCGATTGATGGGGCTCCTGAGGAGCGCGAGCGTGGTATTACGATTGCAACGGCGCATGTTGAGTATGAAACGGATGCGCGTCACTATGCCCATGTTGATTGCCCGGGTCACGCGGATTATGTGAAGAACATGATTACTGGTGCGGCGCAAATGGATGGTGCTATCTTGGTAGTATCTGCCGCTGACGGACCTATGCCTCAGACTCGCGAGCACATCTTGCTTGCACGTCAGGTTGGTGTTCCGGCGCTTGTCGTATTCCTAAATAAGTGTGACCAAGTTGATGATGAAGAGCTTTTGGAGCTTGTTGAAATGGAAGTGCGTGAACTTCTTTCTTCCTATGATTATCCTGGTGATGACATTGAAATCATTCACGGTTCTGCTTTGGCAGCGCTTGACGGTTCTAATCCTAAGCTTGGTGAAGAAGCGATTACTGCATTGATGGATGCTGTTGATAAAACGATTCCACAGCCTGCACGTGAAATCGACAAAACCTTCCTCATGCCGATTGAGGATGTATTCTCAATTTCTGGTCGTGGTACGGTGGTAACAGGTCGTATTGAGTCTGGTGTTGTGAATGTTGGAGATGATCTTGAAATCATCGGTATCCGCGATACAACAAAGACAACATGTACGGGTGTTGAGATGTTCCGCAAACTGCTTGATCGCGGTGAAGCTGGTGATAACGTAGGTGTGTTGCTTCGTGGTACAAAGCGTGAAGATGTTGAGCGTGGCCAAGTGTTGGCGAAACCCGGTTCAATCAACCCACATACAAAATTCGAAGCTGAGGCTTACATTTTGAATAAAGATGAAGGTGGTCGTCATACACCATTCTTCGGTAATTATCGTCCGCAGTTCTACTTCCGTACAACGGATGTAACGGGCGCAATCACGTTACCTGAAGGCAAAGAGATGATCATGCCTGGTGATAATGTTAATTTCGAAGTTGAACTCATTGCACCAATCGCAATGGATGAAGGTCTTCGTTTCGCAATCCGCGAAGGTGGCCGTACCGTCGGCGCTGGTGTGGTTGCTAAGATTCTTTAATTAGAGTTATGGTATTGTGGGCTCGGGGGTCGGTGCAAACTGATTCCCGATTTCATGTCTTGGAGAGTGTAGGGGTATAGCTCAGTTGGTAGAGCGACGGTCTCCAAAACCGTAGGTCTGGAGTTCGAGTCTCCATGCCCCTGCCATTCGAAGGTTAGTAAAGTTAAGTAATTAAGTGGAAATATCGAGCATGGTGAACCCGGCGAAGTTTGTAAGAGAAGTACGTTCAGAGGCGTCAAAGGTGACGTGGCCTACACGCAAAGAAGTGATGGTTTCAGCTGCACTGGTTGTGGTGTTGACGATTGTTGCTGCGATTTTCTTTATAATAGTTGATAATATTTCACAGTGGTTAGTGCAGTTGATTTTAGGCTTGGGAGGCTGAACATGACAAAGCGTTGGTATATCGTACATGCACATTCAGGGTATGAGAAGAAGGTCGCGCAAGCGATCGTTGAAAAGGCAGCCCAGCAGGGTATGACTGATGCCTTTGGTGATGTGCTTGTCCCTACAGAAGAAGTAGTGGAGATGCGTCGTGGTAAGAAGACTGCTTCTGAGCGCAAGTTTTTCCCGGGTTATGTGTTGGCGCAGATGGACATGAATGATGCGTCATGGCAGCTTGTGAAAACACTTCCTAAGGTTACAGGGTTTTTGGGTGGTTCTGGTAACCGTCCGCAACCTATTTCTGAAAGAGAAGCGCAGCATATCCTCAAGCAGGTGCAAGAGGGTGTTGAGCGTCCGAAGAATACAGTTATGTTTGAAGTTGGTGAGCAGGTTAAGGTGGTCGATGGGCCATTCGAGTCATTCATCGGTTCCATTGAAGAAGTTGAAGAAGACAAAGAGCGCGTGAAGGTTTCTGTGACCATTTTTGGTCGCGCAACCCCAGTGGACTTGGAGTACACGCAGGTTGAGAAAGTTGCGTAGCACTCGTATGAGTGTGATATTTTCGTGTTTCTTGCGTGCTTTTTGCAGCATACAAGAAAAAAATTAAAAAAAGGGTTGCGAGTTCGTTTGAATTCACTATATTTGCGACCCTTCTAAGGTTGAAAAAGGATAGATAATGGCCAAGAAAATTAGTGGATATATTAAGCTCGAGATTGCAGCTGGTAAGGCAAACCCTTCGCCACCTGTAGGACCTGCGCTTGGTCAAGCTGGCGTGAATATCATGGAATTCTGTAAGGCGTTTAACGCTGCGACTCAGAGTGCTGAGCCGGGTACACCAATTCCTGTGGTAATTACCGTGTATGCTGATCGTTCGTTTAGCTTCATTACTAAAACACCTCCTGCATCTTACTTCTTAAAGAAAGCAGCGAAAGTGAATAAGGGTGCTAATCACCCAGGTAAAGAAGTGAAGGCGAAGGTGTCAATGGCACAGCTTCGTGACATTGCGAGTAAGAAAATGGAAGATTTAAACGCGCATTCGATTGATGCTGCTGCTCAAATGATTAAGGGTACAGCGCTTTCAATGGGCTTCGAGGTAACGGAGTAGTCAAGATGGCAAAACAAGGTAAACGTATTACTGCAGCACGTGAAGCTGTTGACACCGCAAAAGTCTATTCATTGGTAGATGCTGTGAAAGCAGTGAAAGCAAATGCAAAGACAAAATTTGATGAGACTATTGATGTCGCGATCAAGCTAGGTGTTGACCCTAAGCATGCTGACCAAATCGTTCGTGGTTCTATCGCAATGCCTAACGGTTTGGGTAAGTCAGTTCGTGTCGCAGTCTTTGCTCGTGATGCGAAAGCAGACGAAGCGAAAGCAGCAGGTGCTGATATCGTTGGTGCTGAAGATCTAGCTGAGATGATTCAAAAAGGTCAGATGGACTTTGAACGTTGCATCGCATCGCCAGACATGATGGCAGTTGTTGGTCGTGTTGGTAAGTTGCTCGGGCCACGTGGTTTGATGCCAAATCCTAAGCTTGGTACGGTGACTCCTAATGTTGGAGAAGCTGTGAAAGCGGCTAAATCTGGTCAGGTTGAGTTTCGTGCTGAAAAAGCGGGAGTGGTTCATGCTGGTATTGGTAAAGCAAGCTTCGATGAAAAAGCGATTGTTGAGAACATAAAAACTCTCTTTGATGCAATTCAAAAAGCAAGACCGTCAGGTGTTAAAGGTACGTATGTTCAGAAGGTGAGTATTTCTTCTTCTATGGGCGTAGGTTTGAATGTTGATGTAGCGGAAGCTGCGTAAGTAAATTTAGAATACAAAGGTGGTTCTTGTGAATCGTGTGCAGAAAACAGAATGGGTTGAGAACGTAAATACGGATTTCTTGAATTCCGAAATCGTTCTTGTTACCCAGTATAAAGGTTTGAGTGTTGCAGAGATAACTGACCTACGTAATAAAGTGCGTACGGCAGGGGCAAAATTCAAAGTAACGAAAAATCGTCTGACGAAATTGGCGCTTAAAGGAACAAAGTTCACTGCGATTGGTGATTTGTTCACAGGCCCAACAGCGGTTGCTTATTCAGATGATCCTGTCGCTGCGGCAAAGGTGATTGCTGAGTTTTCGAAAAAGAATGAAAAACTAGTGCTTATTGGTGGTGCGTTTGGTGAGAATGTTCTCTCACTTGCTGAGATTCAAAACTTAGCAACCTTGCCATCACTAGACGAACTACGCGCGAAACTACTTGCGTTATTGAATACGCCTGCGACTCGTATCGCTGGTGTTACACAGGCTCCAGCTGGACAGTTGGCGCGTGTGTGTGGTGCTTATGGCTCTTCGGAGGCGTAGGGACTAAAAAGGATGTATGGGGCTTGGTGCCTCAAACATAGAGTGTATGAATTTTGAGTTTGATAACTATAAGGGATGACCATCATGGCTGATTTAAATAAGATTGTTGATGAACTGTCTAAATTGACAGTAATGGAAGCTGCAGAGCTTTCAAACCTACTTGAAGAAAAATGGGGCGTATCTGCTGCTGCACCTGTTGCTGCTGCCGCTGCACCTGCTGCTGGTGGTGAAGCGGCTTCAGAGCAAACTGAGTTTGACGTTGTTCTTACCGCTGCTGGCGAGAAGAAAATCAACGTGATTAAAGAAGTTCGTACTATAACTGGTCTTGGGCTTAAAGAAGCTAAAGATCTAGTTGAAGGTGCACCTAAGTCTGTTAAAGAAGGTGTGTCTAAGGACGAAGCTGCTGAACTTAAGAAGAAGCTTGAAGAAGCTGGTGCTTCTGTTGAAGTTAAGTAGTAACCTGGCATAGTGATTAAGGCGGACATTGCAATTGCAGTGATCCGCTTTTCTCGCGTCTTTGTGTTTTCTGTCAGTTCCGCAAGGAATAGGTGATGGAGGAATATGTTGGGATGTATTAACTTCAAGCGCTTGAAGCCACTCCCGATATATTAAATGGTCACAATTTAGATTGTGACGTAACTAACAAAAGCGACAATCATGTTCGCTGATGTTTTTGATTATGGGAAGAGGACTTTCATGGCTAAGTCTAATGCAGCTGCAAATACGCACAGCTTTACGTCTCGCAAACGTATTCGTAAAAATTTTGGTAAAATCAGAACAGTGGCAGAGATGCCCAATCTGATTGAGGTGCAGAAAAACTCTTACGACCAGTTCCTTCAAATGGGTGTTGCACAGGAAAACCGTACAGACACTGGTCTGCATGGTGTCATGAAATCTGTGTTCCCTGTAAAAGATTTTGCAGATACTGCAACGCTTGAGTTCGTCTCTTATGAGCTGGACCAGCCTAAATATGATGTCGATGAATGCCGTCAACGTGATATCAACTATTCAGCACCACTTCGCGCAACCTTGCGCTTGATTGTGTGGCTTGTTGATGAAGATACGGGCGCGCGTGAAATCAAAGATATTAAAGAACAAGAAGTGTATTTTGGTGATATTCCACTGATGACACAAAACGGTACGTTCATTATTAATGGTACTGAGCGTGTTATCGTTTCACAGATGCACCGTTCACCTGGTGTGTTCTTTGACCATGATAGCGGCAAGAGCCATT
>CALJMC010000067.1 GCA_937982385.1 uncultured Rickettsiales bacterium
CACTACAAATCTAATGATAATATAGAGATAATGTAGTGGTATGTGGCAGGATTTTTTCATAGTATTACCATGTTCTTTTGTATGTTTTCGAGGTAACTCATAAAAAATGTTCAAAAGTCTATGCGTGTTAACGGTATATTAATGTTTGCCGCGTAGGATAGAGATAGTGACCTGTAGTGGTCGCATTATTTGTGGACAAGTAGTCCGAACAATTTAACAATCCAAGTAGGAGAATTTTCTAATGGCTTTAAATTCAATAAACACGAACGTTGCTGCGTATTATGCGCAGTCTAATATCGGAAAAGCGTCTGACATGGCCTCTTCCAGCATTTCACGCTTGTCTTCAGGTGACCGTATTGTACGTGCCGCTGATGACGTAGCTGCAATGTCCGCTGGTACTTCACTACGTACTAACGTAACAACTCTACGTATGGCTCTCGTCAATACCTCACAGGGTTCTTCCCTTCTTCAGGTGGCTGATGGCGCACTTTCACAAGTAACTGACATTCTACAACGTCAAAAAGCAATTGCTGTTCAAGCGGGTGCTGGTTCACTTACTGAGCAAGAGCGTTCTTTCTTGAATCAAGAATTTACAAACCTCACATCTGAGATTGATCGTATTGCTGATCAGACTAACTTTAACGGTGTAACACTTCTTGATGGTAGCCTGTTTGAGAAAACAGAACTAGTACAAGAAACTGGTGCTGCTGCTTCTGCCGGTGGCTCAATCACTGTAAACACGTTTGCTGATGCAGATGCACTTGTTGGTGAAACTATAGATCTAAACGGTCAAACTATCGAGTTTATTGATGCAGGTGCCGCAGCTGGCGCAGGTAACATCGGAGTGAATATCGATACAATCACAACCACTGGTACTGCTGCTGCTGCTTCAGGTACACTCGCTGATGCAATGGAAATTCTAGCAAATACGTTGAATGCTTCAAGTAATTCTGCAATTAGTGCAGCTGAATATACAGCAAACAACAACACGCTGGAAATTGCAATGCGTTCAGGTGGTGAGCTTGGCAATAGTTATGAGATTGACCTCGCTTCATTCGCTACTAATGCTAACTTCACTGTTGAAGGTCGCGAAACCAACACTACTGACGTGTTTACTCTACAAGGCGGTGCAGATTTAGGTATCGGACAAGGTGATACAACTGGTGTGGGTACAATTGGTGATAGTATCATCAGTTCTATGGATCAGTCAAAATCAAGCATGACTATTAACTTTACTAATACAGCACTTACTGACTTTACGGATGGTACAGCTGCTATTAGCATTGATGATGGTGCTGGAGCACTGATCGCCTTCAACTTAGAAGATAGTGGCACACTTACTGCGACGACTGAAGTTGACATTGAGAATGCTTCTACTAAAGAAGAATATCTTGATGCTATCGTAAACACTATCAATAGTTATGCTGGAACAGCGAATAATGACTTTGTTGTAGCACAAATTGAAGCGCGTCGTGACGGTGATAACATTATCATTGAAAGTCGTGATGTTGGTGATATCGTTCAAACTGACGGCGCTACCGCTATTACTGCTTCAACAACTGGTATTACAGGTGCTGTAATAGCAGGTGACCCTCAGCTAGCTAATGGTGAAACCGCTGGCATAACAACTTCTGGCGTAACTAACGAAGCATTTACTGGAACGATCCAAGGTTTCTCTGCAAACTTCACTGGTGTGAACAATGTAGTAGATCTTGAAATCAGCGTCGGTGAAAGCACATACTCTGCTTCTGCATTGAATGTATCTAGCGACCAAACAGTACGTTTTGTATCTGAAGCTGGCGATTATTTCGATATCGACCTTCAAGGTGGATCTGAATCACTCAACGTTACCAACCAAGCTGGTGCAGATGAGTTGAGTCAACGTCTTGATGTTGCATTCTCTAGCATCACTTTCCAACAGGATCGTGAAATCTCTAGCTTCGCAGCTGCAGGTGACATCTTGACAGGTACTGATAAGACAGGTTCATTGACAGGTTCTTCACTTAGCCTTCAAGGAGATGACTTCTCTGATGTATCGGTTACTGAAGTACGTGTAAGCGCTCCGCTTTCTGGCCTAGACAATGGTGTAATCGAACTAGACATCAACGGTGTTACATATCGCTCTGAAGGCGATGTAGGTAGCGAGCTTGGTGCTAATTCAGTAACACGTTTCACAAGCCTAGAAGATGCTTCTGATGTTGTAACTTTCCGCGCTGGCGACACTGCGATTGAGTTTGATACTGATTCTAAAGCAGCAGCTTTCCAAGAAGCGCTTACTAAGGCACTTGGTATAGGCGAAGGTGGTGATACACTGAAGTTCCAAGTTGGTTCTACTGTTGAAGATACACTTCAAGTGAACATTGGTAACATTCGTTCTGAGACACTCTTCCAAGGTGTTGACCTTAACGTACTCACTGCAGAGTCTGCAGCACAAGCTAGTGAAGCACTAGACTTTGCTCTAGACAGCGTAACAGCAGTACGTGCGGAAGTTGGTGCATTGCAATCTCGTTTCGACTTCGCAGCAGCGAACGTTGAGAGTTCATTGCAGAATCAGGATGCCGCACGTGGCGTCTTGCTTGACACTGACATCTCAGCTGAGTCTACAGCGTTTGCTACGGCTCAGGTACAGCTACAGGCTGGTATCTCTGTGTTGGCTCAGGCCAACCAGTTGCCACAGAACTTGCTCAAGCTAATTGGGTAATTCTAACTAACGGTATGATGGGAGGGCTCCCGCCCTTCCTGATTACTTACTACTAAGATGAAGACAGACTAAAACGATATAAAATAAAAGATAAAAAAATAATAATAGTTACTCGATGATAGGGATAAGAGTTATACTAAGGAAATAAAGGAGAAAGACCATGGAAATAGGAGCAGCAAATAATAGCTATCAATCGCTCGCTATGCATGGTGGTAAAGCAGCAGAGAGCATAGCTCCAGCAGCACAACACTCAAACATAGATAATGCACCTGTAAAGGTAGCTGCCGTAGAAAAAGTAGAGCTACGTGCCACTGAACAAGAACGCTATGAAGCGGTTAAACACGCTGTACAGACAGCATTTAAAGATACATACGCAGTAAGCGATAAAAGCTTCTCAATTTTCAAAGACGCAACAGGGCAATATGTCACGCGCCTCACCTCTTTGAGAGATGGTTCTATTACCTACGTACCTGAACCAAACTTACTAAGGGACATGGAAAACATTGGCTTTGACACATCATTACTCAAAGTAAATATATAAAAAACGAACACATAGCAGGAAAAAATGACCACCAGCATTCAACTCGGAAATATCTTCACAGACAGCAGCGGATCAACCCGCGTATCTGGCGGGCAATCTGGTTTTGACATTGAAGGCCTTGTTGAGAGTTTATCCGAGGCAAAACGTCTTCCAGCAGTGCAAATTGAGGCGAAGCTTGAGCAAAATACAGCTAAAATGGTCGCTTATGAAGAATTGCGCTCACTCACAAGCACTTTCCTAGAGGCCGCAAACTTCCTTCGCAACCCACCTGGTGTTCAGAATGAAGCCGATAATATCTTCGAATATCGCGCAGCACAAATCACCTCTTCTATTGGTGGCAACGCTGAATCATACATGTCTATCACGGCAGAGCCTGGCACACCCATTGGTGAATTCGCCATTACGGTCGATCAAATCGCGGAACGTAACGTCAAAACAACCGAAACCTTTACCATCACCCCTGTCGCTGATCAAGAAGATGAAGATCAGTCAATTGTAGGCAGTGGCGGCCCTTTCAACGCGGGCACTCTCACTTTAGGGCCTAACGGCACGACAGTCGAACTTGAAGATGGAGACTCCCTAAATCAAGTTCTCGCTAAAGTAAATGCTGCCAGTGAAGAAAGCAATGTTGAGGCTAGCTATATCAAAGTGTCAGATGGCAACTATCGACTTAGCTTTAAAACCGATGAAACTGGCTCTGCAATGAACTATGACATTGTCGCCGATAACACAGCATCAGGCGTGCTAAACACTACATTCGTAATCGAACAGAATGGTCAAGATGCACAAATGACCATCGACGGCACACAAATCACTCGTACCAACAATGATTTTGATGATGTTATTGACGGCATGACCTTCAACCTCACCTCTGAAACACCGATTGGTGAAGAATTGCAAGTGAAGATAGAAGCCGATTCGAACTTAGCGAAACAAGGTATTATTAATTTTGTTGAAACCTACAATGCGGTGAAACTTTTTGCATCACAACAAACAGAAATCGGTGAAGACGGCACGCCAGAAGAAGCAGCTATCCTTTCCGGAGACTCCACTTTGCGCCTGATTCTCTCACGCATCAACAATGAATTGTCACAACAAGTAAAAGGCATTGCAGGGGATGATTTTTCTCGCCTGTCCGACCTTGGTATAACATTCAGTGATTATGAAGGTGATGACGAATTCCCATACACACGTAACATTCTAACCCTTGATGAAGACGCACTCGACTCTGCCCTCTCAACAGATTTTGAAGGCGTACGCGATGTATTTGAATTTAATTCAACATCAGACAATGCAGATTTTCAGATATTTGAGCGTAGTAATGGACTGGCCGTAACTGAATATAGCGTCAATGTGGACGTTACCAACGGCACTTACACCGCTACATACGACCTAAACGGCGCATCAACCACAGTTAGTTTAGACGGCAACATATTGACCGATGGCACCTTGGTGCTGAATGGGCAGAGCGGCACCGCGCTAGATGGAATGACGATGCTATTCTCTAGCCCTACTGACACCGTCATCAATATCATGAACACGCAAGGGCTTGGCGACAGACTCTATAATACACTCGAAGGACTTCTCGAAGAAGGAGCCGGCGCCATCGACGTTGTCATCCAGTCAATGCAAGATGATGAAGAACGCTTTAACAGCGACATCGAAACCATTGATGCACGTGTAGAACGCTACCGTGAGCAGCTTATCACAACATTCAGTGCGCTAGAGGCTGCAATCGCTCAATCAAACACATTGCTTCAAGCATTAGATGCTAATAGCAACGCAGCAAATAACTAAAGAGGGTAGCATGTCACCATCTCACAACGCATATCAGGCTTATGCCCAAGCAAACCACACCGTAAGCAAAACACGTCAAATTGTGATGCTCTATGATGGCGCCATCAATTTCGTGCGCCAAGCACAAGAGGCTATTGAAGATAACCGCATTGAAGACCGCTTCAATTTGCTACTCAAAACCTCTGAAATTGTAATGGGTTTACAAGGCTGCCTAGATTTCGAAAATGGCGATAGTATCGCACGCGTTCTCTATGATTTCTATTCCTCCATTGATAGCCGCCTCATGGCAATTCAACGCTCTAATGATGGCGCGGCATGCGACGAAATCATCAATGAACTCAAAGATATGCGCGACACATGGGCCGCTATCGACAAAGGCGACATAAGCGACGAGACCGCCTCACCCGATGCCATGCCAGAGCAGCAATCGCTCCCCGCTCCCGCACCAGCTACAGAGAAAGCTTTAAACAGCAACTTTACTGCTTAAAATTACATTTTACTTCATTGCCCTCTTTACACGCTCAGAAAGTAAGGCTACATTAATTTACCTTAATTGTTCAATGACCATATTAATGAGAGGGAAACTCAATGGGCGTAAAGTTGAAAGCGGGCTACAAGCCATCCGATAAAGAAGAATATATGTGCGCAGAGCATCAGGAATATTTCCGTCAGAAGCTCACTTCATGGCGCGACGACTTGATGAAAGAATCACAAGAAACCATTCAGCACCTCAAAGAAGAGAATTGGCAGGAATCTGACATTGCAGACCGCGCATCCCTCGAAACTGAGGCAGGTGTTGAACTCCGCACCCGTAATCGTTATCTCAAACTTGTTTCAAAAATTGATGCTGCCCTGCGCCGTATTGGTGAAGGCGAATATGGCTATTGTGAAGAATCTGGTGACCCCATCGGCATCAAACGCCTAGAAGCACGCCCGATTGCATCCCTTACCATCGAAGCACAAGAGCGCCACGAACGCATGGAACAGCAATACGCCGATGAGTAGGGTTACCATCCAACCACCAGAATGCTCCACCCATCAACTCTAATGCGGTGCTTCAAGGATAGCCCTTGCGCTTTATGTGCGGCTAGTACCATGCGTTCTTGGCGTTCTAGCAACCCTGACAAAATCGCCATGCCGCTGGGTGCTAAATGTTCAGCCAAATCTGATGCAAACTGTACCAACGGACGCGCTAGAATATTCGAGAATATCAGTGTATACTCCCCAGTCACATGCTTATCAAGATACCCATCACCATGCACGCACTGCATCAAGCGCCCTATCCTGTTATGCTCGGCATTTTCACGTGTTACATCCACGGAAATTTTGTCAATATCCACAGCTGTCACGGGTATATGATACTTCTTTGCCGCAGCCATCCCCAACAAACCAGACCCACAGCCCATATCGAGGCAGCGCATCACCTGCTTATCGCGACGCTTTTTCATGACCCAATCAAACGCCATCAAACATCCTGATGTCGTAGCGTGTTCACCCGTACCGAATGCCGCGCCTGCATCTAAATAAATGGGGGTGACCGCTGAGTGAATTTGTACATTCTCATGATGTGAGCCGACGATCAAAAACGATCCAACCTCCATCAACGGAAAACCTGCCTGCACTTCGGACACCCAGTCTTTATCCTCCACCGCTGCAACAAACGCTTCCAGCGGCTCAAGCTCGAATGCATCTGCAATACGTTTCAAACGCTCAGATATCACCGTTTCGTCGGGTTTTTCGACATAAAGCAGCGCCACCCGCCATATCGTACCATCAGGCGTCACTTCAAAGCTGGAACTGCTCAAGGCATCATCCTCAAAACTACACTCAACAGCATCAATCGCCATGCGTGGCACCACCACCGACAATTGCCATTTCGCCCGCTCTTGGAAGAACAGATTATTTTTCTCTTTCGCGAGTGCGACCATGACAGTGCTTTTCCTTATAATATATTACAGACTTGCGACTGCAAGTCCGCCGACCATTCGGCAGATTAAAATTCGTATAATTTTAATCTTAAGAGCTAATCAAACTTCTGCGCACAGTGCAATCCACTCAGATTCGCTGAGTATCGTCACACCGAGAGATTCGGCTTTCGTACGTTTGGAGCCAGCTGCCTCGCCTGCCACCAAATAATCTGTCTTAGCTGATATACTACCCGTGACCTTCGCACCGACTGCTTGTGCCTTTGCTTTCGCCTCTGAGCGCGTCATCTGCGTGAGTGTACCTGTAAACACCACCACCTTACCCGCTACAGCAGATCCGCCATTCACCTGCTTCGCATCTTGCACATCAATATGCGGCAACAAACCATCAAGCATGGCTCGTTCGCTATCATCTGCAAAGAACTCAACCAATGCATCAGCCACTTTTTCGCCCACACCATGAATATT
Organism: uncultured Rickettsiales bacterium; assembly: GCA_937982385.1. Lineage (GTDB taxonomy): Bacteria > Pseudomonadota > Alphaproteobacteria > Rickettsiales > UBA998 > CALJMC01. The sequence continues at coordinate 7,433 of CALJMC010000067.1, forward strand.
CAATAATGTAAGATAAGACGCTGAGCTTTTACCAAGCTTTGCTGCGTCCATCGCCGCAAGCCATCCATCAAGCGAGCCATAATGCGATGCCAAAAGACCTGCATTTCCATTGCCGATATGACGAATCCCTAAGCCATAAATAAACCGCGCCAAGCTCACATTGCGTGACGCTGCAATGGCAGAAAATAGATTTTCAACTGATTTCTCTTTCCAACCTGAAAAATTTTTGAGCTTTTGCATATTTTTAGGTTCAGCATCAATTTTCGCTAAGGTAAAAATATCCTGCGGCTGAATAACTAGTCCCTGCTGCCATAAAAACTCGACCTGCTTCTGTCCCAATCCGTCAATGTTAAACGCCGCTTTGGATACAAAATGCTTGAGTCGTTCCACTGCCTGAGCTGAGCATACAAGCCCCCCGGTGCAACGCTTCACCACATCCCCCTCATCACGCACTGCAGGGCTTTGACATACGGGGCATATATCAGGGAAAATATACGATTCAGCATCGACGGTGCGAGCCGTTAGCACCACTTTCACCACTTGGGGAATCACATCACCGGCACGCTGGATAATCACCCTATCACCCACACGCACATCTTTGCGCATAATTTCATCTTCATTATGCAGCGTCGCATTCGACACCACCACACCGCCCACCGTAATGGGTGTAAGCCGAGCAACAGGCGTAAGCGCTCCCGTACGCCCCACTTGAATATCAATTGCCTCAACAATGGTTTCCGCTTGTTCCGAAGGGAATTTGAACGCAATCGCCCAGCGGGGGTAGCGTTGCACTGCGCCAAGCTTTTCCTGCCAATCGCGGCGGTTCACCTTCACCACCAAACCATCAATATCATAACTCAGTAATGGGCGCTTCACATTAATCTCAGCATAATATGCCATCACCTCTTCAAGAGAAGAAAGCTCTGTCGAAATGTCATTAATCGAAAAATGGTGCGCACCCAACCAATCGATCATTTCCGATTGAGTCTGCCACGCATTATCCCACTCAAGCGCACCCACAGCATATGCAAAATAACGCAGCTTACGTGATGCCGTCACCGCCGCATCAAGCTGACGCAAACTCCCCGCCGCCGCATTGCGAGGATTCGCAAACGGAGGTTCATCATCCGCTTCACGTTTTTCGTTAAGCTCGGAAAAATCTTCCTTATCCATGTAAACTTCGCCGCGAACTTCAATAAATGTTGGCACATCACCCTTCAGTTCCATCGGCATTCCAATAACTGCAGCTAAGTTTGCCGTAATATCTTCGCCGACCTTTCCATCGCCGCGCGTTGCACCGCACATATAATTGCCATTCTCATATATGGCAGAAAAAGACAACCCGTCAATTTTGGGTTCACCAAAAAATGTAATACCCTCCGCAGAAGCTGAACCCAAAAAGCGCTTAACTTTCGTCATGAATCCAATGAAATCTTCTTTACCAAATGCATTGTCCAACGAAAGCATTGGGCTAACATGCTCAATCTTGCCAAACCCTGCAGCAGGTGCAGCCCCGACCTTGCGGCTAGGGCTGTCTTCGCGCACCAAATGAGGGAACTTCTTCTCAATCTCTGTGTTGCGCTGACGCAAGGCATCATATTCACCATCGGTCACTTTTGAGACAGCCGATTGAGTATAAGCGTCATCCAACTCCGCCATCAGACACGTCAAACGCTCAAGCTCACTCTCCGCTTCGACCGCACTTAATTCTTCAACTTTTTTGTCTGGAATAGGCTGCTCAGAGAACATATCAAACTGGGTCATGACTATGCTGCCGCTTCTTCTAACTTGCGTGCAGCTTGCCTTGCCTCATCTGTCACCTCAGCGCCTGAAATCATGCGTGCTAATTCTTCTAGACGTTCGTCCGCCGTCAAGCCCTTCACTTCAGTGATAGTACTATTCGCGCGCTCAGATTTTTCAATGAACAAATGCTGCGCGCCACGTGCTGCGACTTGCGGCAAATGCGTCACGACCAACACTTGTGCGCCCTGCCCGAGCAACTGCAAACGTCCACCAATAGCATCTGCCACCGCGCCGCCAGTCCCTGTATCAATTTCATCAAATATCATTGTCGGTGTGCCGCGCGTACCCGCCAGCACCACTGCCAATGCCAACATAAATCGCGACAACTCACCGCCCGAGGCAATAGCCGCCAACGCACCAAAGTCGGTCCCCTTATTGGTTGCCACCTCAAAACGGATTTCATCGGCACCCGATTTATCCCATGCAGATTCTAGTTTTTCTTCCACCAACACCTGAAAGCGTGTGGCCTGCATTTTGAGTGGCGCAAGCTCTGTATGCATTGATTTTTCAAGCTTCGAGGCGACCTTCTTACGTTTCTCACGCAACTGAACTGCCACCTCTAAATAGGCCAAGCGTGTCTCTTTGACTGTTTTCTCTAGCCCTGCCAGCTGATATTCCTGCCCCTCAAGCGCGGCAAGCTTCTCCGTCACTTCTGCGTAAAGCGTCGGCAACTCATCCACAGGTAATTTATATTTCCGTCCAGCATCTTTGAGCGCAAACAAGCGCTCTTCGATTTTCTCAAGCTCATATTGGTCATAGCCCGATGAGCGCCCTATTTCTTCCAACACTAAACGCGCCTCTTCCACCTCAATCAGTGCCTTTTCAAGCGCTTCAATCGCGGGAGAAAAGCGTGTTGCCTCCTGCAAAGTTGAGCGCGAAAGCGTCGATTGCGCCGAACGCAGTCCTTCATAAACATCCTTCGGCTGAGACAGCTCCTTCATCGCATCATCGAGTGTTGCTGCCATTTTTTCCGCTTGCATCATCCGTAAACGCTCATCCGACAAATATTCCTCTTCACCCTCTTCAGGAGAAAGCTGCTGCAACTCATTCTGCATATGCTCCAGATATTCACGATCACGTGAGGCTTGCTCAATCATATCGGTTAGTTTTTTGAGTTCCGAGCGCGCCTTGTGCCAATTGCTATAAGCGCTGGCCACCTTGTTTTTAATACTCGCCACTTCGCCATAAGCATCAAGAAATTCGCCATGTAGCGCCTCATCCATCAAGCCGCGCTGCTGATGTTGCCCATGGATTTCTACTAGCAATTCACCAATCATTTTAAGCAATTTCGCGCTCACTGACACATCATTAATGAAAGCTTTTGATTTTCCATCACTGGTCAGTTGACGACGAATCATCAACTGTGAATCTTCCAGCTCTATCCCATTATCTTCTAGCTGCGTGGCAAGTTCTTCACTCACCGCATCAAGCTCAAACGTGGCTGAAACCAAGGCCTTCTCTTCACCTGCACGCACTAGCTTCGCTTCGGCACGTCCACCCATAACCAGACCCAGCGCATCAAGCAAGATAGATTTACCTGCCCCAGTCTCGCCCGTAAGCACACATAAGCCCTTACTGAAATCGATATCAGTCTTTTCAATCAGAACAATATTACGAATGCTTAAATGTGATAACATTATTTAGCCCTCTTGCGTCGGCTCACTCGCCTGTGGCACATCGCCTTTTAAAAGTTCATAGCTATAGCGATACCACGCACTATCGGAGAAATTATGGCCCAAAACGGCTGCATAACGCTTCGCTTCATCCAACACACCTAGCTTGAGGTAAGTCTCAACCAAACGATGAAGTGCCTCTGGCGTATGGGTTGTACGCTGGTAATCATCCACCACTTTTTTAAAGCGGTTTACTGCGGAAATATATTCATCACGCTCCAAATAATAGCGCCCAACCATCATTTCTTTGCCCGCCAAATGGTCGGCCGTGAGGTCAAGTTTTAAGCCTGCATCTCGCGCATACTCGCTATTAGGGTAACGTTTCACCACTTCGCGCAATGACTGCATCGCCTGCTCTGTCATGCCCTGATCACGACCCACATCCGAAATCTGCTCATAATAGGACAACGCGATAAGATAAGATGCATACGCCGCACTTTCACTGCCCGGATGGAACTTCAGAAACCGTCTCAATGTCAGAATGGTATCATCATATTCCTGTGCTTTATAATAGGAATATCCCGCCATAATCTGTGCGCGCGGTGACCACTCAGAATGAGGGTGCTGACGCTCCACCTCATCAAATGATTTAACCGCTTTAATAAAGGAACCTTTACCAAACGCCTCACGCCCCTCGCTATAGAGCTGCTCAGCTGATTTCTCAGGCTTTTCCACTTCTTCCTTATCACTGCTACATGCCACAACACTCAGCAACATGAATGCTGCCATAGACGTCCGTAATAAAGCTATATTCATTCTCTTTTTCATAGCATTGTTATATCAGTGCTTGAGCGTGATACCAACAAAAAGATTTCTATTATTGCCCCTGCTCCAGACATACTGTCGTGTTAACAACGCGCATCTACGATACGATCGCAATAGGCGACCGCTTCGCGGGCTCATGGCTGGCACGAACGTTCTGTTTTCGTGCATAAGCTATACTGGACACATCTCACACATTGCATTAGAAGCAATACATGAAAATCAAAGAACTCACATCGCGCGCAGATTTATCAACGATTCACCCCTTGATTAAACAGCGCAATACAGAGCTTGAACTTACAGAGTTTGAGGCGCTTCTCGATGACATGTTGCCAATGGGCTATCGCTGCATCGCTGCCTATGAAGATAACACTATTGTAGGTGTCAGCGGCTTTTGGGTGAAATCACAATTTTATTGCCGCAAATCCATGCGAATAGATAACTTCATCGTCGAGGAAGCTCATCGCGGCACAGGCTATGGCAAAGCCATGCTCGACTGGCTGCATGATGAAGGCAAAAAACTTGGCTGCAAACAAGTAGTACTCGATTCCCTCACCAGCAATGTTCAATCCCATCGCTTTTATTTCCGCGAAGGATTCAGCATCATTGGTTTTCATTTTGCTAAGGATATATAGAGAAGTTCCTCGTTTATAGTGGTTGCTAGTACCAAGTAATTAACCTCAAAGTGCGAACAGCACGTTCGAGCCTGCCGAGAGCGTCGCGCCAGCGACAGCGGAGCGTCGTGCTGAAAGCGCGCGTCTTCGACACGACACAGAATGCACGGCTGCGAAGCCAACAAAAGACTACTTCTTATCAGCAGACATCAATGCACGCGCTGGCAATGATGCTGCAGCACCGGTTGATACATAGGCGTTTGAGAAAATAAGCGCTTCTGCACTGTCATCACCTTCGATGTGATAGGCAGAGCTATCAGCGAAAATGGCATGAAGGAGTTTATTATTGATGCCATGACCGGGGCGTTTGGTGACCACGCGGCCACGAATACCCATACCCGCCAAGAAATAGTCGCCCACACAATCAAGGGCTTTATGACGAATAAACTCATCGTCAAAACGAAGGCCATCCTCATTGAGGACACCTTCTTCACCGACCACAATCGCGTTGTCGAGTGAACCGCCGCGCGCCAACCCCATAGATTGGAGCTGCTCTACTTCGTGTGCAAAGCCAAAAGTACGCGCTTCTGAAAGCATGTCTTTGAATGACGTCAGTGAAAAATCATACACCGCACGTTGATGTGGAATCGCTTTATGGTCAAACTCAATCTCAACATCGAGAACAAAACCATCATAAGGATAAATTGTTGCTTCAGATTCGCCATCACGCACGGTAATAGGCTTATCAATCACCAACATTTTACGTTCAGCTTGTTGCTCGAACACGCCTGCCGCTTCAATGAGTGTGATGTATGGCGCGGAGCTACCATCCACAATCGGCACCTCAGGCGCATCCAATTCGATGGTCGCATTATCAATACCCATACCCCAAAGCGCCGCCATCAAATGTTCAATGGTTGAAAGCTTAGTGCCATGTGCATTTTCAATTTTAGTGCCGAGCATAGTATCCGTCACAGCATCATAGGTTGGGTTCAAGCGCGCACGCTCGGAAGTTCCACCATCAATATCCATGCGAACAAACAGAATACCCGTATCTTCATCGGCAGGCTTAATAGTCATCATCACCTGCTCACCAGAATGCAATCCAATGCCATTGCATGGAATAGCCTGCGCTACAGTGTGCTGAAGGTTCGATGCAAATGCTTTTGTAATCATTATTGTTTCCCGATACGTAATTTTTGATAATCACATTATGCGGGAGAAGAGTATAGAACTCAAATCACAGTTTATGACGGAATGTTACGGGGAAAGAGAGGGGGGCAGGAATTAGGGGAGAGGCGTTAGCTTAAAAAACTTCTTCTGGCCCCAAACCCCTATTTCCTAATTCGCCTGACGACGCAAAAATGCTGGAATATCATAATATTCATCGCTCTCCTCAGAGACAGGAGCTTGAGATGTGCGCACTTCAGCTTTACGTTTTTCATCGACTGCTTTTTCACGCGGAGGAGCCTTTTGCTCTTCTTCAATGTAATCACCATCGAAATAATCATCGTCATCATCTAAGCCATCTTCGATACGTGATGATATAGCACGACCAACATCAGCAATTTTACCAAAGAACCCACCCGAAGACTTAGGCTCTTTTCGTGGTGCTTCCACTTCCGGTGCTTCATAGCTACGCTCAAACAAAGGACCATGCTCATCATCTTCCACATCAATAGTCACCTCAGAATTTTGGGCTACTGGCTGGTAGACGGGCTGGGCTGCAGGTTGAGCGGCTTCCTGACGGCGAATAAAGCGGGGCGCAGGTTCTTCCTGTGCCTCTTTAACAGCAGGCGCTTCTTGCTTTTGCGTACGCTCAAAACGAGGTGCTTCACTGCGAGCATTCGACGCTGACATTGTCTCGTTGCGGCGCTCGGCAACAGGTTCAACTGGCGCGGGCTTATACGATGTGTCACGCACAGGTTCAGGACGATTTTCTTTCATCGAATAGGCTGAAGGTGCTGGCGCAGGAGCTGCTTGCGAACTCACTGCAGAACGTTTTTGGTCAGCTGCCCGCGGCGGCATATAGCTAAAAGGGCGATTGGCTCCGCCTTTTTTATCAGATGATGTTGTGGTGCTACCAAAACCAGATTCACTCTCGATACCTGTTGCCACAACAGAGACGCGCATTTTTCCTTCAAGTTCATCATTGAACGTCGAACCAAAAATGATATTCGCATCAGGATCAATTTCCTCACGAATACGGTTCGCCGCTTCATCCACTTCAAAGAGTGTCATGTCAGAGCCACCCGTAATATTAATAAGCGCTGCACGTGCACCTTTAAGCGACACATCATCAAGCAACGGATTGGAAATCGCAGATTCAGCAGCTTCAACAGCACGCTTCTCGCCTTCCGCTTCACCCGTACCCATCATCGCCTTACCCATTTCGCGCATCACTGTGCGAATATCAGAAAAATCGAGATTTACTAGACCAGGCTTCACCATCAAATCAGTCACACCACGTACGCCACTATGCAGCACTTCATCAGCCATACGGAACGCATCAGCAAAGGTTGTTTTTTCAGTCGCTAAACGGAAGAGGTTTTGATTTGGAATCACAATGAGTGTATCGACATATTGTTGCAGCGCTTCCAAGCCCTGCTCTGCCAATTTCATGCGATTACCACCTTCAAACTGAAAAGGCTTCGTCACCACACCAACGGTCAAGATGCCCTGCTCTTTCGCAGCTTTCGCAATCACAGGAGCCGCGCCTGTACCGGTTCCACCACCCATACCAGCAGTGATAAAGACCATATTACTGCCTTGCATATAACCAATAATTTCATCCATAGATTCTTCAGCAGCTGCCATGCCCACTTGTGGGTCAGCGCCAGCACCAAGGCCTCGCGTTATGCCGCTACCAAGTTGAATGGCTCTGTCTGTGAGTGAATTATCGAGCGCTTGCGCATCCGTATTCGCCACCACAAACTCAACGCCTTCAAGGCGCGCATTTATCATATTATTCACCGCATTACCACCGGCTCCACCAACACCAAAAACGGTGATAGTAGGGCGCAAAGAGTCATTTTGCGAAGGAAGGTGAAGATTAATGGTCATAAACAGTCTCCTAAACCGGCAGTATTCTTTTGTAAAATCGGTGATAACCTCTTTAGTTATAGCCCCATTTTTGTCCGCTTGTCTATCACAATATGTAGTATCTCAAAACTTTTTCATACACTACATGTAAGCTTAATCATTTCGGAATCAAAACTTATTTCACGCATGTCATCAAACCGTCACAAACATCGCGTATAACAGAACGATGAGTCTCACATATGAACCACTTACAGACGTCGAAGAATCGCCGCTAATAAAGGCTATGATTCAAACAATCTATAACGCGGGAGACACTGCGCTTCACTACTTCCGTACAAGCCCCCCCTTCATAACAAAAGAAGATGGAAGCCCTCAAAGCATTGCTGACCTTGAAACAGAGGCGTGCATTAAAGAATCCCTAGAATGGAACTATACAGAAAAACCCTCCTGCTTCTTTAGTGAAGAAACCGAAGACAAAACAGTAAATGACGACACTGAGATTGTATTTGTCGCAGACCCAATTGATGGCACAACTAATTATCTGGGAGAAAATGACAATTGGGGAATCACCTTAAGCGCCTTTAAGTCGGATGACACAGAGTTCAAGCAGCCCCTAGCCTCTATCATATATCGCCCAACAGCAGAAGAGACTCTTTGGACAAGCAGCGAAGAAGGTTACAAAAATGCCAACAAAACATATCTTTATACTGGCCCCAAAGACGCTATTACAAAAGGCGAGGCCATCGCTACGCAAGAGAATGAAGAGCTAGATTCATTACAAGGAAAATTAACAACCATTCACATGAATCATGACCTTTATAGCTATGAGAATGCACTCAGAGACGAATTGCAAATAATACATAGAGCCCCCTTGCGTTATAATGGCTCAACAGCACTTAGCATGGCTCGCGTAGCAGGAAAAGGCAGCGATGGCATGGTGTGCCTAGGAGAGCTGAACACATGGGATGTCGCCGCAGGTACGCAGCTTGCCAAAGCTTCAGGCTGCACAATCGTTGAGAACACTATAAAGAATAAAGATGGCGAAGACGTGCCGTGCCTGATTGTAGCTAAAAGTGCGCCAATTGCGAAGAAGCTGAAAGAAGCTGCAGAACAGGCTCTAGACCCTACCATCTCCATTGACCCTAAAAAGACTAAGTCTACTAAAATAAAAACAGCAAAACTACGCTAAAAATTATTCTTCACCCATTGCCAAATGCGGGTGCCGCTGCCTGCGAAGCTTTTGCTGGATTTACGGGCATGGAAGAGCGCATCTTCTGAAGGACGGTTCTCAAGATATTTTAGCATACCCACCGCGCTGGAAAATGCAGGACCTGTGACAGAATCTGCCAAACCAGGGATATAGTGAGGTTTGCCCAAGCGCACCTGTTTTCCACCTAACATACGAGCTGCTAATTCGCGCATACCAATAAGTTGGCTCGCGCCACCTGTCAGCACCACATTGCGCCCTGATACTGGACCAACACCGCTAGATTCGAGCTTTTCGCGCACCATTTCAAACACTTCTTCTAGGCGCGGGCGAATCACCCCAATGAGCATTGAGCGCGGAACCAGCGACCCCTCACCCATATCATCTTCTTCACCAAGCTGCGGGATATCAATCATAGCTTGCGCATCTTGCGGCGCATCAATCGCGCTCCCGTGCAGGTTTTTCAACCTTTCGGCGTTGGCAATGCTCGTTGACAAGCCCTTCGCGATGTCGCTTGTCACATGCTGCCCGCCAATAGGAATTGAGAAACTATAAATATTTTTCCCGCTTGAGAATACAGACACACTCGTCTGCCCAGCACCCATATCAATCAGAGTAACACCGAGCTGCATTTCATCTGGCTCCAAGCACCCAAGCGCGGCGGCGTGCGATGACGACACATATTCTTCAATATTCAAATGACAGCGACTCATGCAGCCGAGCAAGTTTTTCTGACGAATGGCATCTGCGGTGATGATGTGCAAGTCTGCACCCAACTTAGAACCATACATCTGCAGCGGATCTTTAATACCACGCGAACCATCAAGTTGATATTCTGAGGCGAAGCAATGAATAAGCGCACGATCTTTATCTTGCACAAGCTGACAACCTTCATGCAGCGCATCAGACACATCGCGTTCCGACACCCCATCACCCGAAATCGCCATTTCAACCGACACCAAATGCGACTTGATATGCGTACCAGACATGCTGACCACTACATTCTCAATTGTCTCATCCGCCATTTCCTCTGCTGCATGCACCGTGCAACGCACTGATGTTTCAGCCTCTTTAGCATCAATAATCATCCCTGCGCGAAAACCCTTCGCAAGCTGATGCCCTATACCTTTAATGTGATAGCGTCCATTTTCGTCATGCTCAGCAATAAAACACGCAAGCTTATGACTGCCAATATCCAGCACCGCCACTTGTCCTTTTTTGCTTTTATGTGCAGACGCCCCCGCCATGTTTACTTAGCCCTATGTTTCCGCTTGTTGTCCACCTTGCGGCACTGTTTTTTCATTTTCTTCATCCATTTTAATAAAGACACGATCACCCATACGCATATCTATTTTTGAAATCGACTTTTGCAGAATCTTCTGCGAATTTTCCATTTGCGCCAAATAACCCCATGCGCGCTCCGGATCTTCCTCTGGAAGCTGCACCATCACACCGCGTTCCATTTGCAAATTCCAACGACGCGCACCCACACGCACCGCAGCAACAACACGTTGTGCCAAATCACGTTCATTGCCCAATAGCTGGAACAAACTTTCCAAATGATCAGGCGCATCTTCGCCCACCACAACCAACAATTCGCGGTAATCATTCGCTGATTCATCGGTAAGAATTTCACCGTCAACATCAATTACGCTCAGTTCACCTTCATACTGCCACACAGCAGCAGGTGCGCGTTCTTCAAGCTCAATATGAATGGTGTCGGGCAACAAACGTTGCACATGCGCACTGCGGATAGAACTTAAATCTTGCAAATTATCACGCACGTCATCCAACGAAAATGCCCATACGCTCTCACCCAACTCGGCACCTAATGCATTATGAATCTTGGCCTCAGAGGTTTTGATCCGCCCCATAATCGAGACACGCTTAGTCTCAAACCCCATCGATGCAATCGTCTCATTTGCGCTATCAACACCACTCTGCCATGTACGCTCAAACCATGAGTCTTTATGTAATTTCCAGCCAGACAGACCCAGCCCTGACACCACAATCAACGCCACAGGAAACAGCACAGTACGACGAAACTGCTGCTTGCGTTTCTGCTTCTGCTTTGCTTTTGAAATGGTACGCGCCTGTCGTTGACGCTCTGTTTGCCGTGCCATATTTTTCACATCAGTTAGATATTTCTATCTATCAAGTGTAGCGGACTCGACCAACTTATGAACTAAAGACGCGAAATCCATCCCTTTATGGGCTGCAATTTCTGGCGCGAGTGATAAAGGAGTCATACCCGGCTGAGTATTCGTCTCCAAAATATAGAAGTGACCATTCCCACCCTCAGTATCATCATAACGGAAGTCTGTACGGCTCAAACCACGACAACCAAGCGCCTGATGCGCCTTTAGCCCGAGTGCCAGCACTTCCTCATATCTATCAGCCGGCAACGGAGCAGGCATAATATGCTGTGCTTTTCCGTCAGTATATTTCGCCTCATAGTCATAAAAACCAGCATTGGGCTTGATTTCAATCGCACCTAAAGCCGTGTTTTCCAGCACGGCAACCTGAATTTCACGCCCTGGGATATAACGCTCAATCAACAGCACGGTATCCTCTTTATAATCGAGTGCTGCAATCTCCTCAGCCGTATTTGAAATAGTCACACCCACGCTTGAGCCATCATCTGTCGGCTTCACAACCACAGGATAGGCCATGCCAGCGCCATCACGTTTCAATGTTGCGAAATCAAGTACTGCGCCCTCCGCCGTGCGAATGTTTTCCGCCTCAAACACACGCTTAGCCATCGGCTTATCCATCGCCAACGACGATGCCAGCACGCCCGAATGGGTATAGGGAATCGCCAATGTCTCCAGCACACCTTGAATGCAGCCATCCTCACCATAGGTTCCATGCAACGCATTAAACACGACATCAGGATTAAGCGCCGCGAGCTTATTCGCCACATCACGCCCCGCATCCAACGTAGATACTTTATATTTACCAAGAGATTCCAACGCCTCAGCCACCGCCGCACCACTGGTGAGCGACACTTCACGTTCGGCAGATAAACCGCCCATAACTACACATATATGCTTCATTTAGTCGTTTTACTTACAATTTCACGATATAAAAAACGGCTAAGCTTTCCGACTGGAAAGCCGCCAACCATTTGGCGCTTTGAAATATGAAATATTTCAAAGTTAATCAAACAATAATTGCATGATAGTTTCACGCGCGATTTATGCAATGATTTATTTTTCAGAATGTCATCAATCTGTAACATTTCTAAGCTATAAAATTCGGCAGACGAGAAAATAACAATAAAAGGTATACCATGAGCATTCATAAATTATCACAAGCTGAAACAAATAACTTTTTTGACGAAGTCTTTCGCAAAGAATTATTCGAAACCATCAGTCAGGATTTATCCTTAAGAACAGACCTCAAAAGCGAAGAGTCTAACCACGCTAAAAATAATGGAAAAATAAGAGCCATACTAGAGGAACGCCCTGAGTTAGATCTGGATATAAAAGTGAATGGCAGCTTGCTCCTACATACAGCAATCTCCGCCCGCAACACAACAGCAGTAGAACTATTGCTAGAACATGGCGCAAACCCTAAGCTCACAAATGAGCATGGTCAGAGCCCTACAGATATTGCACTAAACACCACTCAGCCTAAAATGCTTAACCTACTAGGAAAACATGGCATAAACTTGGCAGAGATATCTCCTAAAGACACATACGCAAATAGCATCTCTGTAAGAATTGCAGGAGAAACCGCTGTTGCACAACGCTGCGCGGCATAAAACCAATATGTTAAGCGGAGTTCCCAATTCGCTTGATTTCCCATTGGAGTTCTACGCCTGAATGGGCTTTGACTTTTGCGCGGACTTCTTCGCCTAACTGCTCGAGGTCAGCGGCGGTGGCGTTGCCGGTGTTAATCATGAAATTGCAATGTTTCTCAGACATTTGCGCATCACCAACTGTCAATCCACGACAGCCTGCTTCATCAACGAGTTGCCACGCTTTGTGACCCTCAGGGTTTTTGAACGTTGAACC